>CAYYNF010000070.1:0-9974 GCA_964472695.1 uncultured Flavobacteriaceae bacterium | reverse complement strand
GTTTAGCTTTCCTAGTTTAAAATAAGCTTTATTAACTACCGAAGCATACAAACGATTTATATCTGAGGTATGTTTTCGAATTTCTTGCACAGATAGAGATCTTATATTTATAGAGGATGAAGCACGGTAAACATTTTTCAGTTTATTACGAAACTTTGATCTAATAGCCTGCTTATAATCTTCAAAAGTATACCAAGAATCATCAATAAACATACTCATATTAACATCAATAGATAGATCTACGAAGCCTTGATCTCTAATAAAATCACTGTCTTTGAAAGTATCTTGAAAAAATTCCTTTACTAAAATTAAAGAAGGCGTATACTCAAAGTGAGTCTTGGCTGTTTCTAGCAGTGCTTTACCTAGAGCCCTATAGGCTTGCTGAGGCGGTAACTTTTGCTTATTGAAGAAAAAACCATTTTCACCACAAGCAAACAAACTCCCACATACGAGTACGTGTAATTTTATAGATTTCAATATATATTTTCTAAGTAAATAAGATACCTTACAGGGAAAGTTTTTACTTGCAATCTGCTCTGAATTCAAACTTATATTCTGAACAACAGAGAAACCCAATACCTCTGTTGTAATAGAATTTCTAAAAACAATATACCCAAATGCAACATCCGTTTGTGTCTCCTCTAAGACCTCAAGATAATTTCTAGAAAATAAAGGTGTAATAGTAGTATCCATAAATTCCTTATCAAATACAGGAACCTTATGAATTGAATTGTAGAACTCAGTAATGATAGGGAGGGTCATTTAATTACAAAAGTTAAAAATAATAGGACTATTTGAATTTTGAAAGTATTATCAGTTTTTACTTTTATAAAACCACACAAAGGATTAATAAGCAATTAATTATATTTGTGGTAAAAAAATATTATGAAAGGAG
This sequence comes from uncultured Flavobacteriaceae bacterium, assembly GCA_964472695.1. GTDB lineage: Bacteria > Bacteroidota > Bacteroidia > Flavobacteriales > Flavobacteriaceae > Aquimarina. The sequence goes on along the minus strand of CAYYNF010000070.1, from coordinate 9,079 downwards.
TAGTACAAGAAAAACAGACCTATAACCCTTTAACTTTATTTATAGAGAACATACTACACATCATCAAGCAATCTCGAACAGAAATAGGTAATACAGAAGAGACGAATGATGATACAGAAACTAAAACCTTTGTATTATCAGAAGAACTTAATCGACGTATTGATATCGCTGTATCAAATATGCTAAGGAATTTTATTAGTCGTGAGTCTTTCTTCTCAGAAAGAGAACCATTCGAGATAAATTATCATCATACTAGCCTTAAGGAAATAGTTAGTAAAGAGATGGAAAAAATTATTACAAGTTCTGAGCCATTAAATCAAGAAAAACAGGAAGCAATTAAGCATTTGTTTCAAGAAAAAATCAATGATACTCTAAATAATACCGAGTTACGAATAAAACGATTAAAGAGTAAAAGAAAACCAAAGAGAGGGGCTTTAGGTCTTTTTTAATGTTTTAAGGAAACTTATGGGGAAGTATTTTATTTTTAGGGTAAACGCATGAAATTCGTTAAGAATTCATTTTTAACATTTTGAGAAAATTAGATTCTTTATTGAATGTCCAACTTCGTTAAGTTATTGACTGTAAAATGCCATTTCTTTCAAGATAAATTTCATGCGTTTTCCCTGACGTTTCACAGCAAAATTGTATTTTGTAGTTTATGAATGCTAATTCAGCTAGTATTAGTGGGACGCTGGAATTATGAAAGTAAACAATGTGAAAAATAAACTCATCTCATTAGCATCACTTCCTTTTTTGTTGGTACTGGTGATGTGGCTAGTTTATTGGTTAGAAATTAGAATGGACATTAGTCTAAATCGGTATGGAATTTACCCAAGAACTTTCAAAGGAATACAAGGGATTTTTTTCGGTCCTTTTATTCATGGTGATGCTGAGCATTTATGGCGTAATACATTGCCTATTTTTATTCTAAGTACCACCTTACGATTGTTTTATGTTAAGGAAAGTAGTAAGATTTTATTCATAGGTTTTTTAGTAACAGGAATACTTACTTGGTGTATTGCTCGTAGCTCTTTTCATATAGGAATGAGTGGTGTTATTTATATGCTAGTAAGTTTTCTATTTTTTAAGGGAATTATTACGCAGCAAAGTATGCTCATTAGAGTTTCGCTTACTGTAGTATTTCTGTATGGAGGTTTATTATGGTTTATGGCTCCTGTTGATGGGGAAATGTCTTGGGAAGGGCACCTTAGTGGGTTTATAACGGGCTTATTACTATCTTTTTCAAAAGTCAATATCGCGAAAAGCTATCAAAATCATACCTATGCTTGGGAAAGTCCCACTTATGATGAAAGTAAAGATCTCTTTATGCAATGTTTTGATGAAAATGGACGTTTTGTCCCAGTGTCTCATAGTAGTCCAATCATAAACGTACTTCCTACCAAAATAGTAACACCTGTAAAGGTTCCTAAGTTACTTTATACCTCTCAACTTCGTACCCCTCCTAAGTATTTGCAGAAGAGGTAAGCTTTCACAGATTTTACTATTTTCATTTTAATTATATTCCTTATTCATTACTAATTTTAGTTGTATCTTTGGCTTCCTATATTTTAGTTTAAACAAAGAATTATGGTGTATCGTTTCCGTGTTATTCTAGATGCTGAAGAAGATGTGTTTAGAGATATCGAAATATTAAAAGACAGTAGTTTAGAAGATTTTCATAATAGCATTACACAAGCTTTCGGTTTTGAAGGTAATGAGATGGCTTCATTTTATATTAGTAACGAAGAATGGGAGCAAGGCGAAGAAATTGCTCTGTTTGATATGAGTGAATCAGGTACGTCTAGTCGTTTAATGCATAGTACCGAAATTCAGGAGGTAGTTAGTAAGGAACAAACCAAGTTGATTTACATATATGATTATTTATCTATGTGGACTTTTATGGTAGAACTTGCTGATATAGGTGATATAGAACTTGGTCGTGAATATCCTAATTTAATGTTTGCTCATGGTGTGTTACCAGAGAGCGCACCTCAAAAAAGCTTTGAAGCTGAAATAGATTTAGATGATGATGAGTTTAATGATTCTTTATTTGATGACTTAAATATCGATGATTTAGATAGCCTTGGTTTCAACGAGCAATGGAATTAATTTGTAAAATACTTTGCCATGATTAATTTATACGGTGCACAAGTAGAGTCACTTTCGATTCATAAGGTGGGTAACAAAAGTAGAAATGAAAATATTTTCCTTTCTCAATCTCCTTATGTTTTGGATGATGAGCTTAATGCTTTATTAAAAGAATATTTTTTTAGACCTTTTCGCGAGAAAGAAGAGAATTACTTCCAGTTCTCGCATGAGGCTGATTTAGACTTTCATCCTTTGTTTAAGATTGCTAGTGATATTTTTGATAATCCAGAAACAGTACACGAGTATTCTAAAAAAATTGCAAATCACTTATACGAGCAATCACAACATCCGCATATTAAAAGTGGTGAAATTTACATCACTTTCTTAGAAAATTGTATGCTCGATAATCAGAAGGTACAGGCTATAGGTATTTTTAAATCTGAATTGAAACATGATTTTCTTCAGTTTGAAGAGAAAGATAAAGACTTAGATGTGCTGCACCTTCAAGGAGTTTCATTGAATAAACTTGATAAGGGGTGTTTGATTTTTAATACAAAGCAAGAGGAGGGATACCGTATTTTATCAGTGGATTCAAATAGGTATGATACAAAATACTGGTTAGAGCATTTCTTAGGAGTGACCCCTTTTGCTGATAGTAATTTTCATACTAAGAAATATATCAAGTTTTGTCAGGATTTTGCCAAGGATGTAGTGCTCCCTGCCGAAGATAAAAAAGAGCAGGTAATGTTTATGAACCGTGCTGTAAACCATTTTGCTAAAAATGATAATTTTGAAGAAACTGCTTTTCTTAACGAAGTAATTGAAAATCCAGAGTTGATTCCTGAATTTAAGCATTACAAAGTAGAGAAAGCTCCAAAATATCAAATTGAAGACCTTACCGAGTTTCCAATTGCCAATACAGCAGTATCAGATGCTCGTAAAAAAATTAAAAATGTTATTAATCTAGATACGAACGTGCAGATAAAGATGGACTTTATAAACCCTGAATCTGCAGAAAAATTCGTTGAAAAAGGTTGGGATGAAGAACGCCAAATGTATTATTATTTGGTTTATTTCAATAAAGAACAAAAAGATTAATAATTCATATAAGCATCTATTTTTAATTGGGTGCTAGATTATCTAAAAAAGACAGCCCTAATACATTAATGTATTAGGGCTGTCTTTTTTAGATTTTATTTTTACAACTTTACGCAATCAGGAACAAAACCTGAAAAGTCACCGTTATTTTTTATAATTTCGCGTACAATACTACTACTAACAAAAGAGGTTTCTCTTGAGGTCAATAGAAAAATAGTTTCAACACCTGCAAGTTTGTTATTTGCTTGTGCTATAGCTTTCTCAAATTCGAAGTCAGCGGGATTACGTAATCCTCTTAGAATAAACTGTACATCCATCTTTTTACAATAATCTACAGTGAGTCCCTCGTAGGTCGTTACTTTTATATTCGGGTAGTCTTTAAAGGCTTTTTCTATAAACTCAATACGTTTTTCTAAGGGAAACATATATTTTTTTTCAGAGTTTACACCAATAGCAATGATTAGTTCGTCAAATAATTCGGTACCACGTTTCATCACGTCGTAATGTCCGAGGGTAATTGGGTCAAAAGATCCAGGAAATATCGCTCTACGCATACTTGTTATAAGGTGTGTTGTTTTTCAATTGGTGTAGATTTGTATTATCTAACAAATACAGGTTCATTTTCTTTTATAGTAGCTTCTTTGCTAAATACATAGCCATCTATTTGAATTGTTTTTAAGGTGTCTAAGTCTTCAACAGTATTTTCAATTAAATATCTGGCCATTGAGCCTCTAGCTTTTTTAGCAAAAAAGCTGATTACTTTTAGCTTGTCATTTTTCCAATCTTTAAATATTGGAGTAATAGTTTCAGCTTTGATATTTTTCTTATCTACAGCTTTAAAGTATTCATTGCTTGCTAAGTTTATGAGGAGTTCCCCTGTTTCAAGTTCACTATTTATATGTTTAGTAATTGTTGTCTTCCAAAATTCGTATAAATTTTTTGTGTTGTTTATTCTAAATTTTGTTCCCATCTCAAGGCGATATGCTTGTATAAGATCCAGAGGTTTTAATAGTCCATATAGTCCCGAAAGAATACGTAGCTTCTTTTGCATATGATCGATCGTTTCACGATTCATACTATAGGCATCTAATCCAGTATATACATCACCGTTAAAGGTAAAAACAGCAGGTCGAGCATTATTTTTTGTAAATGGTGTTGTCCAGTCCTGGTTACGTTTCCAGTTGAGTTCAGCAAGCTTATCGCTAATATTCATTAACTCTGAAAGTTTACTAGGGCTTACTTCTTTTAGAACATTATTTAACTCCGTAGCTTGTTGCAAAAAAATAGGCTGTGTTGCCTGAGTTGTAGGTAATGTATCCTCTAGGTTGAGTGACTTAGCAGGTGATATTAAGATTTTCATTATTGTTGCATTTGGTTTTGACTATACTTACGCCATCTATCTAAGCATTCAGTGATATCTTCGGGTATAGGCGCTTCAAAAAACATCTCCTTATTTGTAGTAGGGTGTACAAAGCCAAGTGTACGTGCATGTAATGCTTGTCGAGGTAAAATTTTGAAACAATTGTCTACAAATTGTTTGTACTTAGTAAAAGTAGTTCCTTTTAGGATTTTTTCACCACCATAACGTTCATCATTAAATAAAGTATGCCCTATGTGTTTCATGTGTACACGAATTTGGTGTGTACGTCCTGTTTCTAGTTTACACTTTACTAAAGTAACATAGCCTAAACGTTCAATGACTTCGTAGTGGGTAATAGCGGGCTTCCCTTTTTCGGCTTCCTCATCTTCCCATACGGTATTTTGTAATCTATTCTTAGGGTGTCTACCTATATTTCCTTCGATAGTTCCTTGGTCTTCTTCAATATTTCCCCATACTAGTGCTACGTATTCACGTTTACTAGTTTTGTCGAAAAATTGCTTAGCTAAATGTGTCATTGCCGTTTCATTCTTAGCCACTACTAAAAGTCCACTGGTATCTTTGTCAATACGGTGTACTAATCCAGGTCGTCCGCTAGAGTTGTTCGGTAGATTGTCGAAATGATAAATTAAAGCATTGATCAGTGTGCCCTCGTAGTTTCCATGCCCTGGGTGTACGACCATTCCCGCAGCTTTATTCACAACAAGTAAGTCATTATCTTCGTAAACAATATCTATAGGAAGGTTCTGAGCAGTTAGTAGTTGCTCGTAAGGGGGGTGTGAAAACATCACACGAACTACATCATTGGGTTTTACTTTATAATTCGACTTTACAGGAATGTCATTAACCCATACGCTACCTTCTTTAGCAGCTTGTTGTATCTTGTTTCGGGTAGCGTTCTCTATAAAATTCATTAGGAATTTATCTACACGTAAAGGTACTTGTCCACTACTAGCTTCAAAGCGGTAGTGTTCGTGTAGTTGGTCTTGTTCTTCTGGTCCAAATTCAGATTGATCTGTGTGCATATTCTGAAAGCGTTTAAATTGTTATATAAAAGCTTTTTAGTAGCTTTTTGGTGATTGTTGTAATTGTAGTACTAGGGGTAATAGTTTATTATGGTAGTACTATTTAATTGATCCATCTCCTACAATTAAATCAATAGTTGAGGTTTTACGGAGTAAGTCACCTACTTTTACTTCTCTGCCACGGCAACGCATACCTAATACAATATTTCGTGCTATGTTGGGGCGGTAAATAATTTCACCGATCTTAAAGTCTAAAGCTTTTAATGTAGGTTCAGCTTGTCGACGTGTTTTTTGAACGATATTAGGAATTTTGATTTTTCTGTAATCTGATGGGTTGAGTACTAAATAAATTTTACGATTTTCCTTCACATAGCTTCCTGCCTTTGGAGTTTGTTCTATTACTGAGTAAGGTGGGTAGTTCGGGTTAAAATTTGCGGAGTCCTGTACTACTGCAACCAGATTCTTTTTATATAAAGTATAAGAGGCACGCTCAAAAGTCATCTTGTCTAAAAAAGGAACATCAATTTTTTGATCGTGATTAGTAGTGATATCTAGCCATTTGATACTACCAAAACCTAGACCCACAATTAATAGACTTGCCAATATTAGTTGGAATATAAAGGACTTACTAAATAGAAAACGGAATAATCCCATGAAATATAAATTTTCAACAAATATACTAAACTCATTAAAGCTAAAAAGAACTTCAACTACTGCTTTATTTGTATGATTCTTCTATTTTTGTAGAAAATATGGGGTTTTATGAAGAAAAATATAGCCATACTCATGGGGGGGTACTCCGATGAACATGCCATTTCTATAAAAAGTGGGAATGTAGTTTATAAACACCTAGATCAAAACCTTTACAATACTTTTCGTATTGTTATTGATAAAGTTGATTGGTATTACTGGAGTGATACAGATGAGAAAATAGCTGTGAATCGTGCTGATTTTAGTGTGACCATTAATGGAAATCAAGTTGTCTTTGATGCTGTTTTTAATACAGTACATGGGACTCCAGGTGAGGATGGGTTGATTCAGGCATATTTACAACTTTTAGGGATTCCACAAACTAGTTGTGACTTTTATAGTTCTGCAATTACATTTAATAAGCGGGATTGTATCAGTATTTTAAAATCTTACAATATTCCTGTTGCTCAAAATTATTTAATTAATCAGGGCGATCCTTTAGATGTAGATCAAATTGTATCCAAAGTAGGTTTACCTTGTTTTATTAAGGCGAATAGGTCAGGAAGTAGTTTCGGGGTAGAGAAAGCTTATGGAGTAGCGGATATTATACCAGCATTAGAAAAGGCTTTCATAGTAGATAATGAAGTTATTATAGAGTCATTCCTTAGTGGTGTGGAGGTGTCTGTAGGTGTGGTAAATATAGATGGAGGTATTCAGGTGTTAGGTATTACTGAAATTGTTTCTGAGAATGATTTTTTTGATTATGAAGCTAAATATTTAGGTAAATCTCAGGAAATTACTCCAGCACGTATTAGTGATGAGCAAGCAGAGCAGGTTTCGGATTTAGCACTTAAAGTGTATAAGATACTTAATATGAGAGGCTTGTCTCGTACGGATTTTATTTTTCATGAAGGAAAACCTTATTTTCTGGAAATCAATACTAACCCAGGATTAAGTGAAGCGAGTATTTTGCCTCAGCAGTCACTTGAAAAGGGGGTTGCTTTAGAGACTTTATTTGGTAGTCAAGTAGAACAGTGTTTTTAAAGTTCTTAGGCTTATCTGTAGGTTTCTGTTAAATTTTATAAACTGGTTCTGTTTATTTTTTGTTCAAATAGGTTTTGAACAAAAAATAAATATTTTTAAATTTGCACCTTAAAAGAATAAAGAAAGGAGGTGTATAAGGTATGTTAGTAGTTCAAGTTAAAGAAGGAGAAAATATTGAAAGAGCATTAAAACGCTATAAAAGAAAATTCGATAGAACAAAAACTTTGAAGCAATTAAGAAATAGAAAAACATTTCTTAAGCCTTCTGTTTTAAATAGAGCTCAAAATCAAAAGGCAAAATACATTCAATCCCTTAGGGATAAAGAAAATATTTAGGTCTTTTCATTTTTTAGGAAAAAGCTTGTAATTTTATAATTACAAGCTTTTTTTATGTACATCTCTCATTTTTGTGAATATCTAGTTTTGGAAAAAAGATATTCACTTCATACGGTTACTGCTTACGAAAAAGATGTAACTGACTTCTGTTCATTTATAGAGAATACCACTTCTTTGGATTCAGAAAATCAGATAACGTATAAACATGTGCGTACTTGGATTGTTGATTTGGTTGATTCTGGGTTAAAAAATACTTCAGTAAATCGAAAGCTTAGTTCACTTCGTAGGTATTTTGATTTTTTAATTAAAATAGAGGTCATTTCTATTAACCCTATGCAGGGTCACAAGTCTCTTAAGAAACAAAAACGTGTTAATTTACCTTTTTCTCAGTTAGAAGTGGTTCAGGTTTTTGAAAAAATGACAGCTCAACTATATGATTTTAGTGATTATCGAGATTTTTTAATCGTAGATTTATTGTATTCGTGTGGGTTGCGTCGTTCTGAGTTGATTAGTTTAGTTTATTCTGATGTTTCTTTTATTAGTAATGAGTTGAGAGTTAAGGGTAAAGGAGGAAAGGTGCGTTTTGTTCCTTTAATGGAAATTACTTTGGAATATCTTGAAAAGTATTTTGAGTTATATCGTGAAAATTGGGTTTTACAGCGGGATTCGTCTTTGTTTGTGACAGATAAAGGGTTAAAAATATATGATAATTTTGTTTTTAGGTTAGTTAATTTGTATTTTGGTGAGACAACTACGAAGAAGAAGGTTAGTCCTCATATAATACGTCATTCGTTTGCGACTCATCTTTTAGATAGTGGGGCACAGTTAAATGATATAAAAATGTTATTGGGGCATTCTAGTCTTGCGGCTACGCAGGTGTATACTCATAATGATGTGGGGCGTCTTTTGGATGTGTATAGGAAAGCGCATCCTAGAGATAAAAAATAAAAGAATATTAACTAAAAAAATAAGTCTATGAAAATTAATGTCCAATCTGTAAATTTTAATGTTGATCAAAAGTTAGTAACCTTCATTAATCAAAAATTGGAAAAGTTAGAAAATCACTTTAGTAAGATTATTTCTGCAGACGTGTATCTTAAAGTAGACAATACTAGTGCAAAGGAAAATAAGACTACTGAAATTTTGTTAAATATACCAGGGGGAGAATTTATGGTGAAGAAGACTTATAAGACTTTTGAGGAAGGTGTAGATCAATCGGTTAAGGTTTTGGGTAAGCAGTTGGAAAGATCTAAGGAGAAGTTAAAAGCTGATGCAGCTTAAAAAAAAACTTTTTTCTTTGGAAATAAAGAATAACATTTTATATTTGCAATCCATAAACAATATGGATTGCTTTTTTGTTTATGATAAAAGCCGATATAGCTCAGCTGGCTAGAGCAGCTGATTTGTAATCAGCAGGTCGT
>CAYYNF010000069.1:0-9999 GCA_964472695.1 uncultured Flavobacteriaceae bacterium | reverse complement strand
ATAATCATCAAAAGGAGTATATCTATAGATTCCATGTCCATTATTAAAAGTAACAATAGCCTTTGAATTACCCGACTTAACTGCCTGTGTAATTTTCTCGAAATGCTCGTTTGTCCACCCCAGCCTTTCATAAGCATGATCAAACCACCATCCGTCTAAATCTGTTCCATATTTTTGACTCCAAAATGCGATAACTTCACTCACATTATCAACAAAAGTATCAGTTACCCCTCCTTTAAGAAATCCTCCTGGAGCATCTCCATACGGAGATTGATCAAAATCAAAATCCCATCCCATTCGTGTTGCCCATTCTTCGTTCTGAGATAAACAATCAATTCCGAAACGGATAATAAATTTAACATTATCCTTATCGATGCTATTCATCAGTTTTAACGGGATATCATCATCATAAGTTGCCTCTTCTTCTTGTGTAAAAGTATCTATCACTGGATTGGGGGCACTATACAACCCCTTTGAACTTCCTATCGAAAACTGAACCCAAGAGGCTTGTGTTTCTTCTACATAGTTAATAAAATCAGTCGATTTATCAGCCCACCACTGATCTAAACTCAACTGATAACCTTCAATGTCATTTTTATTAAGATGAAAATGAACTCCATAAACACCCTGTTTTATAAAATCTGTTTCTAAAGCTTCATCTACTTTAGAAGCTACTTGCTCTGTAGATGAATCATCTTTTGCACACGAAACTATTAACAAATAAACTAAAGCCCATATAAATCTATATGTCATATTAAAAGGTTTAAAAATTAAAAAAGATTGCTTTTCAAAAAAAGCAATCTTTTTAAAGTTAAGTTAATTCCTGAAAACCTATACTATTTCTCTAAAGAAAAAGTACTTATTTCCATTTTTGGTTCTGTATCATTCCCTTCTGTATATACCCCTGCTTTTAAGTAATACTCTTCTTCAAAATCATCCCAATCACTACTTGGTGTAATTGTTTTCGTGTAAGTTACTCCGTTAGTGATCATTTTTATATAAGCTTTACCATTTCTGGTTTCTATAGTAAAATCTAAATCATCCCCCTCTGTATAATAAGGTCCTTTATGAGTCGTGTAACTTGATTTACTTGCTGTAGGGTCTGTTTCTGTTTCTTTCATTTTGATACGCATATCACTATCAATATAAATTCTAAGCATAGGACGCTTTACACCTCCACGATTATGGATCTGCCCTATTGTTAATCCATGTTCTGGAACATCCGTAAACTTCGCCACATAATTCATCTTCTTTACTTTACTCAAAGATGATTCTTCTCCTTTATTCTCTTTAAGCTCTGTACGGTGACCATCGGCCTTTAAACAACGAAAAGTAATAGTTCCCGACCCATTTTTTCTGAACCAATCTTTACTACTTAAATCTTCTGCTAAAAATTCATCTCGATCAGACTTATCTTCTGTGATCCAAGAAGTTTCAATAAGCATATTTTCAAAATCGATAGCACCTACGTTAGAAGAAGAAGATGAATCATCAGAAGAGCCATTAGAAGAACTCTCTTTTCCGTAAATTTCTAATTCCGAAATATAATTCCATAAATTCACATCACTTCCTCTCATCTTTAATCGAGCATAACGTGTAGTAGTATCTGTAAAATCAAAAGTCTCTAAGTTAGTTGTTGTTCCTGATGATGTATTTACACTTACTTTATTCCAATTTTTACCATCATCACCTACCCAATAATCAAACTTATATTTCCTAGAATTCCCTGATGGAAAAGCTATTTTCATATAGTCTATAGTTTTTTCAGTACCGAAATCTATGTAAATGTTTGCAGAAGAACCATAACCCGCCCATCTAGTACTACGACTACCATCTTCTACATTATCTATAGGGTAACCCGTTTTTTCTTCTGATGCTGTAATACTATCATAACTCAATTGTAATGATGAGCTAGATAACTTAGTAATTTGTGTAGTCTCTAAAACATCTATAGATTCAGAATCTTTAGTACAACTAACGATAGTCATTAAAGAAATCCCTACAGAAGTCAAGTTGAGTATTGTTTTATTAAGTTTCATAGAGTATTGTTATTATTAGAGTTAATTTATTATTACATCCACACATTACACAAGATAAAACAACTAAAATGTTGTAGTGTTAAACTAAAGTTAAAAAAAAGAAATACCTAATAAAAAACAGCTTTCACTTAACAGAAAGGCAATAATGCTGATTTTTAAATAACTTAAAAGAAATAAAAATATAAGATCACGTATCTAAGACAACTGTTATAGTAAATTGGAATTACGATAATGACTATAACAAAAAATACCTTCTATAATTGATTTTTTCAACTATAGAAGGTGTTTTATTCTAAAAGAATACTATAAGTTTAATTATCTAAAATGGTATAAGTAACAACCAACGTTGTATTTTCAATAGCTCTAATGTTTTCGTAATCATTTTCACCACCACCTACCTGTAAACGGTAATTCAATCGATGTCCATTCCCCACTCCTTCTCCTGTATAACAAGTACCTATACGTCTGATAACTGTTTTTAACCTTGCATTCAAGTTAATTTCTTTATTCCTAGGTTTTCCTAAAAGTCCATCACCTACCCCTTCATAATCGGAAGCGATAACCCTTAATTTTATGCCTGCTGGCAAACTTCCCTGTGTAATGGAAGCAACTATTTTACGTTTAGCATCATTACTAGCAATTACTGATGAATAGTTAACCCATAATGAACTATCGGTAGTAAAATCGAGTGCCTCTCCTGCCTCATTGGACTGTGCTCCCAAAACAACAGAAGTTCCTTGATCACCTTCTATAGACATTAAAGCGACTTCAGTTAAACCTATAGATATGGTATGTTGTGCTGTGAAATCATCTTGTGCAAAAAATACTGATACACTCATGAGCATACAGACTAAAAACAATCGATGTAAAAACATAGTTTAATGGTTGAATTTAAAGATTGAGGACTTTTACAATCTCTTTTTTAGAATTTCACATGAAACTAGTATCTTACAATCACGTTCATCGAATTTCTTAGATTAGTTAAGAAAGAATTAAGATAAGCTCAAGACATTTACCCGATAAGACTGATTATGAGACTTTAAAAAACATCTCTCGAACCAATACCAACTAAAAATTAAAAAGCTACATATAAGTAGCTTCTTTTCCCTCCTAATGCTAAATAAATTTCATAAATGTAGAGCCAAAAAAGAGCTATAACTTTTGCTATGGCTCTTCTTTTCGATGTTTAGTACGAATAAAATAATGTATATTACCCAATTACTTCCCCTCATTCATTAACTCATCTTAACGATATTGCTGAGAAATCTCGAAAACATGATCAAGAATTTTCTGTTCTCGCTCAGTAAATAGTATAGCTCTACGTTGCATAACTTTCTCGCAAACTTCGTAAGCTTTATTTGTTCTATAAGTGGTAAACCCTGAACTTCCTCCCCAACTGAAACTAGGAACAAAATTTCTAGGGAATCCACCTCCAAAAATATTTGCAGAGACCCCAACAACCGTACCTGTATTAAACATAGTATTAATACCACTTTTAGAATGATCCCCCATCATTAAACCACAAAACTGCTGCCCTGTATTCAAAAATCGGTTTTCCTCGTAACTCCAGAGCTTTACTTCAGCGTAATTATTTTTAAGGTTCGATGTATTCGTATCTGCTCCTAAATTACACCACTCTCCAAGTACCGAATTTCCTAAATAACCATCATGCCCTTTATTGGAATAACCAAATATAACCGAATTTCCTACTTCTCCCCCTACTTTTGAATGAGGCCCTATAGTAGTATCTCCATATATTTTGGCAGCCATTTTAACAATAGCACTTTCACACAAAGCAAAAGGACCTCGAATAATACTTCCCTCCATAACCTGAGCATTTTTTCCTATATAAATAGGTCCATTTTCAGTATTAAAAATAGCACACTCTACCTTTGCTCCTTCTTCAATAAACACCTCTCCATCCCCTATTACTGTATTTGTTTTGGATAAAGGTTCTGAGATAGCATCGTTAGTCAAATATTTATAATCAGCTACAATGGCTTCTCCATTTCGTTTAAAAATATCCCAAGTATGTTCAATTTTTATATATTCAGCTTCAAACAATACTTTGTCGAAATTTTCAATATCAGGTTCTTGCCCTTCTATGCAGAAGAAAGCTATTAGCTCCCCCGAAATATCTACTACACATTGATTTTGAGATAATTTCAAAATCACATTAACCAAATCTGATGTAGGTAATACTGCTCCACAAATAAAAATATTCTCTTCCATTTCAACCATTGGCCACTTTTCTGACAAGTATTCATCAGTCACTGTAGAGGTAGTGCTTCCCAAAAACAACTCCCATTTTTCTCGGATTGTCATAATTCCAACACGAATATCTGCTACAGGTCGAGTATATGTAAAAGGCAATAATGCTTCTTTAGTAGGTCCATCAAATAAAATAAAGTTCATTTCCGTTTGTTTTAAAATAGTAACGATTTACAAATATAGGTTATAACAAAAAAAGCCCCCTAAACTTAGGGGGCTTTATATTTTGCAATTAATGATTACTTATCGTTTAAGATATCATCAAAACCAGCATATTTGTTTTTGAATTTATCAATACGTCCTGCTGTATCGATTAATTTAGACTTCCCTGTGTAAAAAGGGTGAGATGTTCTTGAAATTTCCATCTTAATTACTGGGTATTCAACACCATCAACCTCTATAGTCTCCTTTGAGTTAGCTGTAGATTTAGTGATGAACACATCATCGTTAGACATATCTTTAAATGCAACTAATCTGTAATTATCTGGGTGAATACCTTGTTTCATTACTTTATAATTTTATTATGAAGCACAAAAGTACATATATTTTTCATTTTAAAAAAAGTAGGATAAACATTTTTTTTTAAATATAACAAATACGTAAAATCTATAATCTTATAAAGATTAGAAATACTGCTAAAAAAACATCAGATCTTTGATTGCTCTTTTACATACTAAAGCAATAACATATTCCTAAATTTATATATTTGCACATATATTACTACATTTTTATAATAAAACTTATGCAAAATAAAATATTCCGATTTATCCTTCCCTATACCTTAATATTACTAACAATTAGACTTACAATAGACGTCATTATAAAATATTTTGAACTAGGGTATCAGGGTGAAAGCTATGGAGGATTATTGGCTTTTGTAATTGAACTCGGTTTTATTTTCGTGACTATAAAAAAATTAAAAGCCACCAATAACGGAAGTTTAAAATTTACAGACGGTATAAAAGTAGGAACTGCATTAATGCTTATCGTTGGACTTATATTTACCTTATATATATCATTAATTCACAACCAAATTATTGATCCTACTTATCAGGAAAGACTCGTTGCTGAGGCTACACAAAAATTATTAGAGCAAAACCCTGAGGCTGATACTTCAATACTAAAACAAGACAAAGATGCTAATACTTACATTGGTATTGGTTTTTCTGTGATCAAGTACATTCTTATTGGAGCTATCGGAGGTATTATTTCTTCGGCTATACTTAAAACCGAAAAATAAACCATGTACGACCTTTCCATACTTATTCCTTTATTAAACGAACACGAATCTCTGAAAGAACTACACGACTGGATTGTTAAAGTTGTGACAGATGCCAAACTGAGCTATGAAGTCATTTTTATAGATGATGGTAGCAATGACAATTCTTGGGAAATTATAGAAAAGCTAAATACTCAAAATCCTAAAGTAAAAGGAATTCGTTTTCTTAAAAACTACGGTAAATCACAAGCATTACATGCTGGTTTTTCCGCATGTAAAGGAAACGTCGTAATTACTATGGATGCCGACCTTCAGGACAGTCCCGATGAAATCCCTGGGCTATACCAAATGATTACTAAAGAAGGCTACGACCTTGTATCGGGATGGAAAAAGAAACGGTTCGATAACGTAGTCCGTAAAAATTTACCTTCTAAATTATTTAATGCTGCTGCACGACTTACTAGTGGTGTACAATTAAATGACTTTAATTGTGGCCTTAAAGCCTACAAACAAATTGTAGTAAAAAATATAAATGTAACTGGTGAAATGCATCGCTACATTCCTGTACTTGCAAAAAATGAAGGATTTACAAATATTGGCGAAAAAATAGTTCAACACCAAGCTCGTAAATACGGAACTACTAAATTTGGAATTAGTCGCTTTGCTAATGGTTTTTTAGATCTTATTTCCATCTGGTTTCTATCGAAATTTGCGAAAAGACCTATGCACTTCTTTGGACTTGTAGGAACTTTTATATTCCTTATAGGATTCCTAGCTGCGTTTTATCTTGGTATTGATAAATTATTTATAAATACTTCTGGACGATTAATTACACAGCGTCCTCCCTTTTATATTGCGTTAACTTGCATGATTATGGGAACCCAATTTTTCTTAGCTGGATTTTTGGGAGAAATTATGCTACGCAATAACAATCAAAACAAATTAAACTATAAAATAATAGAGAAACTTACCTCTTAAAAATCACATAACATGAGTAACCTATTAGACAACAGAATCGAAGAATGGCTAAGCCCTGTGTTTGACACAGCAACACAAGAAGCCGTAAAAGCTTTAGCCGAAAACCCTAAAGAAGCTGAAGAAAGCTTCTATAAAGACCTCGAATTTGGTACCGGTGGTATGCGAGGAGTTATGGGAGTAGGAACTAACCGTATTAATAAGTACACTCTAGGAAAAAGTACACAAGGACTTGCCCAATACCTCATTGAAAATAACACTAAAAACGAAAACCTGAAAGCCGTAATTGCTTACGACTGTCGTAATAATAGTGATACACTTGCTCAAACAGTTGCCGAGGTACTTTCGGCTAACGGCATAAGAGTATTTCTATTCTCAGCACTACGCACGACCCCTGAACTTTCTTTTGCTGTAAAACATTTAAACTGTAACTGTGGTATTGTATTAACCGCTAGCCACAACCCTCCTGAATACAATGGATATAAAGTATACTGGAACGACGGTGGACAATTAGTACCTCCTCAGGACAAAGAACTCATTACTACTATAAACGCATTACGTTACGAGGACATAAAGTTTGAAGCTAACAAAGAACTTATCGAACTTATCGATAAGGATGTAGATGAAGCTTTTTTTGAAGCCTCTGTTAAACACGGGAGCGTTATTGCTAGTAAAACGGCCAAAGAAAACCTAAAAGTAGTATTTACACCACTACACGGTACCTCAATCACAGCTATTCCGCAAGTACTAGAAAAAGCTGGATTCTCAGATGTACATATCGTAAAAGAACAAGCTGAACCGAATGGAAATTTCCCTACAGTAAAATCGCCTAACCCAGAAGAAACAGAAGCTCTAGCAATGGCTACAGCCTTAGCCAATGAAATTAATGCTGATATCCTTATTGGTACTGATCCTGATAGTGACCGTTTAGGAATTGCTGTAAGAGACTCAAACAACGAAATGATCCTACTTAACGGTAACCAAACTATGGTAGTTATGGTTGATTTCTTATTAAATAAACTACAACAAGATGGTTTTGCTGGAAATGAGTTTATAGCGAGTACTATTGTTTCTACACCAATGCTGAGTGAAATTGCGAAAAGTTACGGTGTAAACTACAAGGAAGTACTTACGGGGTTCAAATGGATCGCAAAGCTTATTGAAGACTACCCTGAACTTAAATTTATTGGTGGTGGTGAAGAAAGTTACGGATTTATGGTAAGTGACTTTGTTCGTGATAAAGACGCTGTAACAAGCACATTACTAGCCTGCGAAATTGCAGCTTTCGCTAAAGAAAATGGTAGTTCTTTCTTTGAGTTACTACAGAAACTATACGTAAAACACGGATACTACCAAGAAAAGCTTATTTCCCTAGTAAAGAAAGGTATTTCGGGAGCAGAAGAGATAAAACAAAAAATGAGCGATTTACGCTCAAATCCTCTAAAAGAAATTAGCGGATCTAAAGTAATCCGTATTGAAGATTATTTAACTGGTAAAGCTACAGATACTGCTACAGGAAATACAGAAACTATTGACTTACCAAAAGCAAATGTACTTATATACTACACTGAAGAAGGAAGCAAAATTGCAGCCCGACCTAGTGGAACTGAACCTAAAATCAAGTTCTATATCAGTGTAAATGCTACTAGCGAAAACCTTGAAAGTTTAGAAACTACTAAGAATATATTAGACCAAAGAATCGAAAATATTCTAACAGCGTTAGATCTAGGATAATTGAAAGTCCTTCTTTAAATTACTAAATCAAAAAAAAGCGATATCTATTTAACTAGATGTCGCTTTTTTTGATAGGTGTATCCTGAAAAACTGTTGTTAATAACAAGAGATTTCTTCCACTCTTGAAACATAAAATTATTTTATTACTCACTGAACAACAACGCATTTTCATCTATTTATCAAGCAATTACATTTAAAATACTAATTAATAAATTGTTATTGTTGTTTTTGTGAATAAATTCGCTTCGTATTAATTCGTATATAACTCACACAAATCATTTCAACTGATTACCAAAATATTACGAATCACTTAAAAAATCGCAATAAAAATTTAAAATAATTTATAACAACCTTTAAAATGGTTTCAAATAACATTGAATATGCCTACAAATAATTCAGAAGCTGAACAGCAACATGGAAACACTGAGCGAGAGCTACGAAGAGGAAGCCAAACTATTAGTAGAATTACTGACTATGTAATTTCTAAAATTTCTTCTAGAATACAAAGTGACCCTCAAAGTGAAAAACAAGCCCTAGATACTGGTTATATTAGTGATGTTGGGAGTATTAGTGATGCAGAACCTGAACCAGAACCTAAACGTGAACCTGCCAGAACTTTCTTCGGGCGATCATATAGGCATAACCATGACCATTTAAGTGATGCACATGATAACTATCCGACAGCATCAGAATGGGGTGAATACCTAAAACAAGAGAATCGTGAAGACGCTGTAGTTCTAAGAGATTTATCTAAATTACCTAAACGTAATAAAATGCCTAAAAGACCATCAAGTGACTCTACAGATGATACACGAGAGGCTAAGAGTGCTAAAAAAAGTCGTACACCAAAAATAAAAAGATAGTTGTTTGTATACTATTATAGGGTATTATACCAGTTGAAATTTAATATGATTTTCAATTGGTATAACACCCTAACTATTTAGCTCGATTCCCTTTTTATATCAATTTATCTGCCTTAATTAATTTCTATTTGAAGAATAGCGGATGTATGAAGGCTGAAATATATATTAACTCTTGTTAATGTTAGTGTGAGTATACGCTATAACCTCTTCGCAAACCTCTGCTACCGTCCTACCCGTAGTTTCTACGATATACTGAGCTTGAGTATAAAAAGGGTTACGCTCAAATAAATGTTTTCCTATAAACTCTTGTAAATCCTCAGGAGTTTCAAGGTGAGCTATTATGGGACGTTTAGCCTTTTGGGTAAACAGACGCTCACTCAAAGCCACTACCGAAGTACGCAAATATATAGACATAGCATTTGAGGTAGTATTAATAAATTCCATATTCGTTCCGAAACAAGGTGTCCCCCCTCCCAATGAAATAATCGTATTCTCTAAAGAAGTAAGACATTCTTTTAAGCACTGAGTTTCTAGTTTTCGAAAATAAATCTCTCCTCTTGTTTCAAAAATCTGAGATATGGTATTTTTTTCTTTTGCCTCAATATAATCATCTAAATCTACAAACTGCATAGACAACCTTTTCGATAACTCCCTAGCAATAGTAGATTTACCCCCTCCCATATAACCTATAAGTACTATATTTTTCATCTATTTTTTCTATTTTGAAGCAAGTTGAACAAATGAATTTGAAAAAAAAAATATTTTTTTTGATTATTTGCTTGTATAATCAAAAAAGGGTTGTATATTTGCACCCGCAACGGCGTTATAACGCTAAGCAAAAAAAGACTAGGTAGCTCAGTTGGTAGAGCATCTCCCTTTTAAGGAGAGGGTCCTGGGT
>CAYYNF010000068.1:0-10008 GCA_964472695.1 uncultured Flavobacteriaceae bacterium | reverse complement strand
TCTCTATGTAATTACTTAATTCAAACATAAAGAAAAATTTATTTTTAGTAATAGTTCTTGATTCAGGTTTTAAATACTTATCAATAACATCGCATATATTTGCATCAGAAGGGATACATTTACTGATTTCGCTATTTATATTATCAAGAGTACTTTTAGTTTCTTCGCTATAAATATCTGTGAATCTTTCTCCGTCAAATATTTCTTCTCCTAAGTTTTTTTTGAGATAATCTTTTGTTTCAGAGGTTAAAAGAGTCGTTTGTCTATTACCTAATCTGTCTACTAAATATTTCCCTACTGAAAACTGAAATTCAGGATCTTCATTAGGATTCTCAATAAACTTACCACTTTTAATGTATTCATTCAGGCATTCGAGCAAAACAAATGTTAATTCACTATCAGGATGTTCATTGTTCAGTATGCTAGATTCTTTGGATCTTAAATGTTGTTTCAAGAGATCTTTAATTCTTTCCAGACTTATTTCTTGTTGGTTGTTATTTAGGTTTTTAAATACGGTCTGTAAACGTTCTCTTATTCGTTCTTTTATCTTTCCTTTTGCGACTTTTATTAATTCGTTGTCAGTTTCATAATCAGTCCTTAAAATAGAATCAAGAGATCTTAGTTCTCGTTCACCTCTTAGTATAAAGTTATCAATATCCTCGTTAGGAAGCGATTTTATAATATTAGACATTAAGTCTTCTTTAGTCATGTTTAAACCTCTTTCTATTAGTGCTTCACAGAAATAAGTTAGATCTAATAAATAATCAGGTAAATCATTATTATCAATGTATGCATCTAAATCAAGAGAACCAATAATATCTTCGTATTCTATATCTATTTTGTCGAGTTCTTCTTCTGAAAAAAAGTCACCTAACTGTCCTAAAGCTTCTTTTCTTACTATGAAGTCTCTTACATTAAGTCCGTCAACTTCATCTGGTAAAGTGCCATTAGTTCTTAGGGTATTTTTTATTGCTTCTAATTGCTCATCTGTAATTGTTATAACATCTAAAAAAGATAATATATCATCCATTTCCATAATTTTTTTAGCAAAAGTATAAATGTATAATAATCTGTTATATAGGTTTTTATAAAAATAAGTAGAGTGTGTGTTTTGCTAGGTGAAAACCATAATTAGTACAATAGAATAAACAATCAACTCGTTTAATAATGAAACATACAATACTAGGAATTTCCTTGTATTCAGCACATTGATAAGTGGAGACAGAATACTTAGTTGGTGGCTAAACTTTATGTTAACTATATTATTCATTAGCCAAAATAAAGGAAGGAGTGACGAAAAGTTCTTTGCTAAAAAGAGTTAATTTAAAAATATGAGTAAGACGTATAAGCATTCCAAATAGTATTTGTAAATTTCCAACCAAAATCATCTATATAATATGCGTAGCCTTCTTTATCTATTCTGTGCGATTCTATTTATAAACTGCTCTGGCGATAATAATGATATTGTTCTAGAACAAGATATTTCTAATGTCGATTTAGATTTGGGGATTACATTTGGTTATATTGACTCAGAAAATACCGATAATACTAAGGTTTATAAGTATTCTAATTCTGGAGTTTTTTTAGCTACTAATACATCTGTTATTACTAGTAATCATGAATGGGTTTTTCTGGATTGTCCTTACCCAGAGGGTGGTGTTGCTGAACAGGTTGCTTCAGGTGTGAAAGATATGGCTCGAGGAGTGAGGGATTTAGAATCTAAAGATATCTTAACTGCTTATAATAGTTATACGGATTTTTATATACTGGAATACGGACTCTTGAATGGTGAATATAGAACCATTCAATTTCTTGCCAATACTCAATATCGTGATCAGATATTAACGGCTTATATGACCAGTATCATAAAGAATATTCTACTTCTGGATATTAATGTTGAACTTCCATTGACTTTAGATACTGTTGCAGGTGAGTGTATATAGTGTTAATGTATTTGTAAACTCAAAGATAAGTAGGCCTACTATTCGTTTTTTTTGCTTCTTTTTTTTACCTTATTGTTTTAGTGTTAAAAAAATAGGTGTATGCGAATTTTATGGGTATTAGTCTTTTTACGTACTATTGTAATTAGTGCACAGGAACAAGCTTGGGTTTTTTTCGAATCAAAGTCTGAAGAAGTATTCTCTTTGGAAGATCCGATAGCTTTTCTGACAGAGAAGGCTGTTCTACGTAAGCAGAAGTTTAATATTCCAATAGATGAAAGGGACTTACCTGTTAGTCCTGATTGTATAGCAGCCGTAAAGGGACAACTAGGAATTACCTATTATAGTACTTCTAAATGGTTTAATGCTGTTTATGTGGAGGGTACTTTTGAACAAGTTAGTGCTTTGACTGATCTAGACTGTGTAGCTTCTGTCTTTTTTATGGATAGAAGTCTTAATTTAACTAGCATGTCTTATCAATCACCTCAGCCTCTAGAGGCTATTACTCGCCAATCACATCGTTCTAAAATAGTAGAGGAACAAAAGATAACTTTAACAACAAATAACACTGATCCACAAATTGAGCAAATTGGTTTAGATCATTTACATGATCAATCCTATCAAGGAGAAGGCATAACTATTGCTGTTATAGATAATGGTTTTTATAATGTAGATAACATTCCTGCTTTTGATCGTGCCCGAGAAAAAGGCTTGTTATTAGGTGGGTATAATTTTAAAGATCATACCGATGCTATTTACGAAACAACGGGGACTCATGGGACTCAGGTGCTCAGTACAATGTTGGGGTATATTGAAGGGGAGTATAAAGGAACTGCTATAGATGCACAGTATTATCTTTTTAAAACTGAAATATCAGGAGATGAATCTCCTAGGGAAGAAGCTTTATGGATTGCCGCAGCTGAACGTGCTGATAGTTTGGGTGTTGATATGTTGAATACTTCTTTGGGGTATACTACTTTTAATGATTCTAAATATGATTATACTGTGGAGGATATGGATGGACAAACTACATTTATTTCTCAAGGGGTTAATATCGCACTCGAAAAAGGGATGTTACCCGTAACTTCAGCAGGGAATTATGGAAATAGACCTTGGCGGATTATTAGTGCTCCTGCTGACGCTCCTGGGACACTTTCTATAGGGGCGGTTAGTGCCAATGGGATTATTGCTAATTTTAGTTCTCGAGGAAATACCGCTGATGGTAGGGTAAAACCTGATGTCGTTGCACTTGGAAGTTCATCTGTAATTATAAATTCTACAGGTAATATAGCTACTAGTCATGGAACCTCTTTTAGTGGACCAATAGTTTGTGGAGCTGTTGCTTGTTTATGGCAAAGTTTACCTGATACACCTCCAGCGGAAATTATGGATATGGTGAGGCAGTCGGGTAATCGTTATCATTACCCTAGTATAAATTACGGTTATGGGATTCCTGATCTTTCATTTCCTGAAGATGAAACTATCATAGAAGAAGAGCCTTTAGTTGAAGATAAAAATGACGTGGCAGTTTATAATAATATTGTAGATAGTGATCGAGGTTTGTATTTAGAAATTAATAACGAAAAACTAATAGGTCAAACTTATTATATCTATGCTGTTTCAGGGGAATTAGTGGGCATGGGAGTTCTACAAGCAACTCAAATTTTAGAGGTTGATCAATATAATACAGGTATTTACTATATAGGGCTAGAAGATTCATCAAAACTTACTAAGTTTGTCGTAAAATAAAAAGTAACGATTTGAAATGTATAGATGTCTTAATCTATTTCGATTAATTGTCATATAGATAATTTTCAATCGGTATTACAGTTAAGTCATCAATAATTTTCCATTAAACTTTATGAGTACACAACGTAGTGAACAATTAGCAGCAATAGATCGACTATTAACTATTATGGATGAGTTGAGAGAGCAATGTCCTTGGGATAAAAAGCAAACTTTAGAAAGTTTACGTCATTTGACCATTGACGAAACCTATGAGTTGGGGGATGCTATTTTAGATAATGATGTTAAAGAGGTTGAGAAAGAATTAGGGGATCTGTTACTACACATTGTATTTTACGCTCGTATTGGTAGTGAAACTAATGACTTTGATATTGCTAGTGTAGCACATAAAATTTGCGATAAGCTAATACATAGGCATCCTCATATTTATGGTGATGCAAAAGTTGCTGATGAAGAAGATGTAAAACGTAATTGGGAACAATTGAAGTTAAAGGAGGGTAATAAGAGTGTATTATCGGGAGTTCCTAAGTCGTTACCAGCACTAGTAAAAGCTTCAAGAATACAGTCTAAAGTACAAGGTGTAGGTTTTGATTGGGAAGAACCTAAGCAGGTTTTTCAAAAGGTGCAGGAGGAACTTGAAGAATTGCAAAACGAAGTAGATAATAGTGATCAAGATGCTATTGAAGCCGAGTTCGGAGATGTATTATTTTCAATGATTAATTATGCTCGTTTTCTAAAAGTAAACCCTGAAAATGCTTTAGAACGCACCAATAAAAAGTTTATTCGACGTTTTCAGTTTATAGAACAGAAGGCTAAAATGCAAAATAAGCAAATAGCAGATATGACACTTGCTGAAATGGATACTTACTGGAACGAGGCAAAAGCCATAGAGAATAAAGCTGAAAAATAGTGGAGATGAAAAATATTTTAATCGCGATACCTGCACGTTACGGTTCTTCTAGACTAGAAGGGAAACCTTTATTACAAATTAATGGAAAAGAAATGCTTTTACGTGTATATGAAAATGCACAAAAAGTATCCCAATATTGTGAGCATAGTGAAGTGAATATTGATATTGTAGTAGGAACAGAAGATCAACGTATTTTAGATTTTTGTAAAAAGTATGATATTAAGGGGTTTATTACTTCAGAATCTTGTCGTACAGGTACAGACAGAGTTAAAGAAGTTTTAAAGCTTACGAATAAGAATTATGATCTTGTTGTGAATTTGCAAGGAGACAATCCGCTGTCCCCTCCATGGCATATTGCCGCTTTAGTTGATGCTTATATTCGTGATACAACCGTATCGGTAATTACGCCCTGTGTACAACTTACTTGGTCACAGTTGGATCGTTTAAGGCATAATAAACTTACGACCCCATTTTCGGGTACTACCGCTATTATTCATCCTGCTTCTCAAAATGCAATATGGTTTAGTAAACAAATTATTCCTGCTATTCGAAAAGAAGAAACACTGAGGGCTGACTCAGAATTATCTCCTATATACCGACATATAGGTTTATACGCCTATACACCAGAAGTCCTTTTACATATTTCAGAACTTGATGAAAGCGACTATGAAAGTGGGAATATAGAAGGATTAGAGCAATTAAGGTTTATATTAAATGGCTATACAGTACGTTGTGCACTGGTTGATTATGGAGAATATGAAGAAATTGCATCGGCATCGGGCGTAGATAATCCTGAGGATATTTTTCGAGTAGAGAAATTATTACATAAGTATGGAGAGTATTGATAAAATTATTGCTGCGATCAATAATAATATTGTATATGATACTGTTTCTATAGAAGAATTATTATCCTTATCTCTATTTGATAAAAATCACAAGATTTCTAAATTACCAATACCGAATTCAGAATGGTCTGCAAGTGAGTTTTCTTCAGAAATATCAGGATTACTAGAAGAATCTTTAGCTTCATGTGCATCTATGGATAATCCAACTTTCACTGTAGTTTCAGGGATTCCTGGTTCAGGAAAAACGACTTTGATAAAGGATTTGTCTTTAAAAAATCCAGACTATTTAGTAGTCGCATTTGATGCTATTATGGAAAGATTTTCTTTATATCAATCTCTAATAAAAGCAGCAGTACAACAAAAAGAGCCACTTAGAAAGGAAACTTTAATAAAAGAAGCTTTTTGGAAAACAGAATTTATAGCTCGTATTGTGGGGTATGAATTATTAAAAAGAGCTATAAATCGAAAAATATCTATTATTTTTGAGCATTCTTCTAGTATAGAGGAGCACGTAAATTTATATAAGTATATAGGGAATCGTGGGTATAACACACATTTTATATATAGACATGTTACACCTACCTTAGCCTTAGAGCGTTTAAATAATCGTTCTAGTTTACGATTTACACCATTAGAATATATAGAGGATCGTTTTAAAAAACTACAAGTATTATTACCTAAATATAAAAGCATCATGGAATTCACAGAAGTTAAAGATTGCACCAGATTGATTTTAGTAAGACATGGAAATTCTTTTACACCAGATGAAATACCAAGACGTATAGGAGGGAAGACCGATTTAGATTTAGTAGAGTCACATAGGGGAGAATCCGTAGGGAAATATCTTAAAGATAAAGGTCTGATTCCTGATGTTGTTTTTTCTAGCCCTTTGAAACGCTGTGTGCAAACTGCCCATCAGGCATTACAGATTATGGAAGTCGAAAAAGAGTTAAAGCTTGAAGATTCATTTATAGAAATCGATTACGGTCCTGATGAAAATAAAACAGAAGATGAAGTAAAGTTGCGTTTAGGAAATGGAGACATTGACAAAGGAAATGCCATTATTGAACAGTGGAATAATAGTGCTATTTTACCTGAAGGTTGGAAAGTTGATTTGGAGCAAATAAAACGATCATGGGAGGATTTTGCAGCGTATATAATGAAACATTATCAAGGAAAAACTATAATGGTGGTTTCTAGCAATGGAATCATTCGATTAGCTCCTTTTATTACAGGTGACTTTCAAGGGTTTAGTCAGGAAAATACTATAAAAGTAGCTACAGGATCAGTGTCTGTTTTTGAGAATAATACAAGTGCTAAATGGAAGTGTGTTGAATGGAATACTAAACCTTATAAAATTTACCCTAAGACTGCTACAGTGTCAGAATAAGTCATCCTAAATTGTACGATAGCTCAATATGTTATCTTTTACAAGAGTTAGTATATCTTAAATTTTGATATCTTTCTCCTAGTAGAATACATAATAATAGTATTTTTGTAGTAAACTTTATTTTTATGCTAAAAGCAGGTGTATTTGGTGCAGGTCACCTAGGGAAAATCCATCTAAAACTTCTTGAAATGTCAGATTCGTATGAACTAGTTGGTTTCTATGATCCGAATGAAGAGGTAGCACAGAAGGTTGTTGATGAATTTGGGTATAATTATTATGCATCTATAGATGAGCTTATTGAAGCTGTTGATGTTGTTGATATCGTTACACCTACTTTTGCTCATTTTAAAATGGCTGAAAAAGCTATTAAAAAAGGGAAACATATTTTTATAGAGAAGCCTATTACGAATACAATTTATGAAGCTGAAACACTTATAGAGCTAGCGGAGCAATATGGAGTTAAAGGTCAAGTGGGACATGTAGAGCGTTTTAATCCTGCATTTATAGAGGTGAAAGATAAGATTCAAAATCCTATGTTTATAGAGAGTCATCGACTTAGTGAATTTAATCCGAGAGGAACTGATGTTCCAGTGGTGTTAGATTTAATGATTCATGATATTGATATTATACTGAGTGTAGTAAACTCTAATGTTAAAAAAATTGTAGCTAGTGGCGTATCTGTGATTAGTGAAAATCCTGACATTGCAAATGCTCGTATTGAATTTGAAAATGGTTGTGTAGCTAATCTTACAGCAAGTAGAATTTCTTTAAAGAATATGCGTAAGAGCCGTTTTTTCCAGAAAGACGCTTATATCTCTGTTGATTTTCTAGAGAAAAAATGTGAGGTTGTGAAGATGAAAGACGCTCCAGAAGTACCTGGT
This sequence comes from uncultured Flavobacteriaceae bacterium, assembly GCA_964472695.1. Taxonomy (GTDB): domain Bacteria; phylum Bacteroidota; class Bacteroidia; order Flavobacteriales; family Flavobacteriaceae; genus Aquimarina. Next base: position 2,296 of record CAYYNF010000068.1, on the reverse strand, counting down.
GATTTTGATATGATTTTACAAAATGCTGAGGGAGTAAAAAAACAAATTTATTTTGAAAACCCTACTATAAATAAAAATAATGCGATCTTGGATGAATTAAATTCACTAGCAGAAAGTATCCATAGTAATACTACCCCAGTAGTGAGTCTTTTGGATGGTTCTAGAGCACTTAAGGTAGCCTTGCAAATTATAGCTGATTTTTAGTTTAAAAATAAAAATATGTCCTCTACTATTTCTGAAAATTTACAATATCTAAAAAAACAAATCCCTGAAGATGTATGTCTTGTTGCAGTTTCAAAGACCAAGCCTATTGAAGATTTAGAGCAGGCTTACGAGGCAGGACAACGTGTATTTGGTGAGAATAAAATACAAGAAATGACGGGTAAATGGGAGTACTTACCTAAAGATATTGAATGGCATATGATAGGGAGTGTACAGCGTAATAAAGTTAAATACATGGCTCCTTATGTGCACCTGATACATGCTGTAGATAGTTTGCGACTACTAGAGGAAATTAATAAACAAGCTCTTAAAAATAAACGTAAAATTAACTGTCTTTTACAGTTGAAAATAGCTACAGAAGAAACGAAACAAGGTTTGGATATTGATGTGCTTTTTGATATTATCAATAGTGATGTATGGCAAAATTTTACTAACATTGAAGTAAAAGGATTAATGGGGATGGCTAGTTTTACGGCTGACCAGGCTCAAATAGAACAGGAGTTTACTTTTTTAAGAACTACTTTTGATCGTTTAAAAGCTCAATCACTTCCTGGTAATATCAATATGGAAATTTTATCTATGGGGATGAGTGGAGATTATCCTTTGGCTATTGCCGCTGGTAGTACTATGATACGAGTAGGAAGTGCTATATTTGGAAAACGTAATTATAATTAAAAAAGACTTTTGTACGCAGTAGTAGATATAGAAACCACAGGAGGGAAATTCAATGAAGAAGGGATTACTGAAATAGCTATTTATAAATTTGATGGTAAGGTCATTTTTGATGAGTTTGTAACTCTAGTAAATCCAGAGAGACCTATACAGGCTTATGTTGAAAAACTCACAGGAATTAACACAAAAATGTTATCCAAGGCTCCTAAGTTTTACGAAATAGCTAAACGAATTATAGAAATTACAGAAGACTGTATCATTGTAGCTCATAATGCTGAATTCGATTTCAGGATGTTGCGTATAGAATTCAAACGATTAGGTTTTAAATATAATCGAGATACGATTTGTAGTGTAGAGCTTTCTAAAAAATTATTACCCGATTTACCTTCGTATAGCTTAGGGAAGTTGGTGAAATCATTAGGGATTCATTTATCTAACAGACATCGAGCAGATGGCGATGCCTTAGCCACAGTAGAACTTTTTAAAATTTTATTAGATAAAGACAGTGAAGGTACTATTGTACAAGAATGCGTCAAAAATCTAGGGAACAGATTTAATGATCGTCTTAAAGAAATTACGGATGGCCTTCCTGGTATTACAGGAGTGTATTATATACATAATGTTGATGAGGAAGTAATATATATAGGGAAGAGTAAGAATATAAAAAAACGAGTTGAACAGCATTTTTCAGGCACTCATAAAAAGGCACTAAACATACAAAAGCAAGCTGCTCACGTGAGTTATGAATCAACAGGGGATGAGCTCTTAGCATTGTTGGTAGAAAATCAACAAATTAAAATGCAAACACCCAAATATAACCATTCTCTTAAACGATCTAAATTTACACATGCATTATATCCTATAACGAATCAACAGGGATACATTAATTTAAAAATTTTAAAGATAGATAAACGAAAAAAGCATATTACGACTTTTACGAACTATGTTTCGGGGAAGAAGTTTATGAATCGTATTGCTGAACAGTATGGGCTTTGTGAGAAGATGATAGGTGTTTACAAAGGAAAAAATAGTTGTTTTAAATACGAAATTCAAGAATGTGCTGGAGCTTGTGTAAATGAAGAAAATTATGAACAGTATAACGAACGCGTACGTACTATTATAGATAAGTATAGCTTTAGAAATAAAAATATATTGATATACTGTCGTGGTCGTAATAGTGAAGAGAAAGGCTTTGCATTAGTAGAAAATGGTGTTTTTAAAGGGTATGGATATTATCCAATAAGTAATGAATTAAATAGTATAGAAGCTGCATATGAATACTTAATCTCGTTAGATGACAATAAGGATGCCCGACATATTTTGCAAAGTGCCTTATCCTGTAGTAAGCCTTATCCTGTAAAAATATTTGAATAACATAAAAAATAATTGAATTGGTTTAATG
>CAYYNF010000067.1:0-10057 GCA_964472695.1 uncultured Flavobacteriaceae bacterium | reverse complement strand
ATACGATACTTTCGGTTTTCCAATTGACTTGACTGCTTTAATTTTAAGTGAAAAAGGATTAAACCTAGATGAAGCTGGTTTTGAAGCTGAACTCCAAAAGCAAAAAGACCGTTCGAGAGCTGCTGCTCAAATTTCTGCTGGTGATTGGGAGGTAGTAACGCCTAGCGATAGTCATGAGTTTATTGGTTATGATGCCCTTACTGCTGAGGTTACTATTTCACGTTACCGAAAAGTAGATAGTAAAAAAGATGGAGAATTATACCAATTAGTATTTGATCAAACTCCTTTTTATCCTGAAGGTGGAGGGCAAGCAGGTGATAAAGGGTATATTGAAGCAGTAAACGGAGAGAAAATTTCAATTCTAGATACTAAAAAGGAAAATAACTTAATTATTCATATTACAAAAAAATTACCTTCAAACTTAGAGGGGAGTTTTAATGCTTTTGTAAATAAAGATATTCGTGCATTATCAGCGAGTAACCACACCGCAACACACTTGTTACACCAGGCTTTACGTGAGGTTTTAGGAACACACGTAGAGCAGAAAGGGTCTCAGGTTAATAATAAAAATTTACGTTTTGATTTCTCTCACTTTTCAAAAGTGACAGAAGAAGAGTTACAGCAGGTAGAAGCTTTTGTGAATGCACGTATTCAGGAGCAATTGCCTTTAGAAGAGAACCGTAATAATACTTATGACCAAGCCATTGCTGAAGGTGCTATTGCTTTATTTGGTGAAAAATATGGTGACAGGGTGCGTAGTATAAAGTTCGGAGAATCAATGGAACTTTGTGGGGGAACACACGTAGCTAATACAGCTGATATTTGGCACTTTAAAATTAGTAGCGAAGGTGCTGTAGCGGCAGGAGTACGTCGTATCGAAGCAATTACAAGTGCTGCTGCGAAAGCGTATTTTGCTTCGCAATCGGATACTTTTAATGAGGTGAAAGCGGTATTAAAAAATACAAAAGATCCTGTAAAAGCGATTACTAATTTACAAGATGAAAACACAGCCTTAAAAAAACAGATTGAGCAGTTACTTAAAGAAAAAGCAGGTAACTTAAAAACAAGTTTGGCGAACGAATTCCAAGAGGTGAATGGCGTACAGTTCCTAACCAAAGAGGTAGATCTTGATGCTAAAGGAATTAAAGATTTATGCTTTGACTTAGGAAGCAATCTTGATAATGCTTTTATCTTGTTTGGTAGTGCTCAGGGTGGAAAAGCTTTATTGAGTTGTTACATCTCAAAGGAGTTAGTTGCTAATAAAGAACTCAATGCAGGGCAAGTAGTTCGTGAACTAGGTAAACACATCCAAGGTGGTGGTGGTGGACAAGCCTTCTTCGCTACGGCAGGAGGAAAGAAACCTGAAGGTATTGCTGAGGCATTAGAGGCTTCTGTAGCGTTTTTGAATTAGGTAGCGTACCTTCTCCTATTATATAAATACAAAAAACGAGCTGTTCCTTTATATAGGAGCAGCTCGTTTTTTATGGAAATAGATTTCCTTATGTAAACAAAACGCTATTTTCTTTACATATCACTTTTCTTATGTAAAGAAAATCCAATTTTCTTTACATATTGAGTTACCTTTGTAAAGAAAAACGAATTTTCTTTACAGATATGAGTGCTTATAAAATAGAGAAATTGCCTTTGGATATTGATTTTGAGACGAAGAAGGTCTTGAAGAAGGTAGCAACGGCACATAGAGCTTTGGCAGAGCTAAAGGGAATTGTTGCTAGTATTCCTAATCAGACCATTTTGATAAACACACTTTCCTTGCAAGAAGCTAAGGATAGTTCTGAGATAGAAAATATTATCACGACTCATGATGAACTTTATAAATCCGAGTTAGCACTTTCAGGTGTAGATTCTTTAGAAGCAAAAGAAGTTCAAAATTATATCTCAGCACTTAAGAAAGGTTATGAGTTGATTCAGAAGCGAAAGATTCTAACAACCAATAATATTATTGATATTCAGTTTCAGCTAGAGAAAAATGATGCAGGTTTTCGAAAAGTACCTGGCACTAGTTTGAAAAATCAACAAACTGGAGAAGTGATTTACATGCCTCCGCAAGATTATAAAACTATTGTGGAATTAATGCGTAACTTAGAAGTTTTTATTAATGATGATAGTATTTCAGATTTAGATCCTTTGGTAAAAATGGCATTGATTCATTTTCAATTTGAAAGTATTCACCCTTTTTATGATGGAAATGGTCGAACAGGACGTATTATTAATGTATTGTATCTGGTGATGAAAGATTTATTAGATCTTCCGATTTTATATTTAAGTAAATATATCATTCAACATAAGGCTTCTTATTATGATTTTTTACAAAAGGTAAGAGATCAAGATTCTTGGGAAGACTGGGTTTGTTATATGCTCGATGCTATAGAGTATACGGCTAAAGATACCATTAAGAAGGTGAAGCAAATTAATGAACTAATGCTAGTGTATAAGCATAAAATTCGTGATAACTATAAATTCTATAGCCAGGACTTGCTAAACAATCTATTTAAGCATCCTTATACAAAAATCGAATTTTTAGAAGAGGATTTAGGTGTTTCGAGGGTAACAGCTAGTAATTACTTGAATACTCTAGCGAAAGACGGGGTATTAGTTAAGCAAAAACTAGGAGTGTCTAACTATTACATCAACCACGCTCTATATAAGATTATGATTTAAAATTATGAAAAACAACTTTCTCCTTTTGTTGTCTAAAAGTAGCAATCTCAGTTTGTCATATCTTTGATTATTCATTTCGTCGTATTTTAATTTGAAAAATCAATTTCAAGGTGCTTTATTTTAGAAAAACTAGTGTATTTTTATAAAATAAACCATTACATATTTCGACACCAGTTGAATATTTCAATTCGTTGTGAATCCTGAATTTATTTTAAATCTTTTATCTTGAAGAAGAAAGTCCTTTTTTATCCCTTAGTAATTTTAATGATTTTATTGAGCTGTTCTCGTAAAAAGGATCGGTTTATCAATAGGAATTGGCATGCGCTAAATACTAAATATAATACGTTATATAATGGAGAGGTGGCATTTCAGGAGGGAAGAAAACAACTTATAGATAATTACGAGGATAATTATTGGAAACAATTGCCAATAGAGCGTTTAGAGGTTCGTGATGAAATCTATTTAGAAGGTGATAATGGAAATTCTTCTTTTGCTAGAGCCGAAGAAAAATCGATTAAAGCTATTCAGAAGCATTCCATGAATATTAAAGGATGGGAGCGTAATAAGCAAATTGACGAGTCGTTTATGTTACTCGGAAAAGCACGCTATTTTGATCAGCGTTTTATTCAGGCTTTAGAGGCTTTCAATTATATTTTATACAAATACCCTTCTAGTAACAATATAAATAATGCTCGTATTTGGAAAGCAAAAACACTGGTGCGTTTAAATAATAATGAGGGGGCTTTAAAATTGCTAAAGAATATTTTGAGAGATGTAAACTATATACAGCCTCAGGAGATTTCAGATGCAGCGGCTATGTTAGCACAAACTTACGTAAACTTAAAGCATAAAGATAGTGCAATTGCTCCTTTAAAATTGGCTATAGAAAATACGAAGATAAAAGAGGAAAAGGGACGTTATCATTATATTTTAGGTCAGCTTTACAACACCGTAAAGGAGTATGACAGTGCTAATTTCGAGTTCGATAAGATTATAAAATTAAATCGTCGTATACCACGAGAATATCTTATCAATGCTTATCTGGCAAAGGCACGTAATTTAGAAATAGAATCCACGGATCAAATAGCTTTCTTAGATATCTTGAATAAATTGGAAAGCAATTGGGAAAATCGTCCTTTTCTAGATAAAATCTATTATGAAAAGGCAATCTTCTTTTTTGGAATAGATTCCATGAAACTTGCAGAGAAATATTATGAAAAGTCATTACGTACAGATACTCAAGACCGTTATTTACGTTCATTAAATTATGAAACTTTAGCCCGTATACACTTTAATAGAGGTAATTTCGAAAAATCTGGTTTGTATATGGATAGTACTTTGGTTTTTTTAGATGAAAAGACCAAACGATATCGTGTAGTTAAGAAAAAACGAGATAATATAGAAGGAGTGATTCAGTATGAAGGAATCATCCGTAAAAATGACAGTATATTGTATCTGACAAGTCTTTCTCCTGCAAATCAGTTACTGTATTTCCAAAAATATACTGATAGTATTAAAGAGCTTCGAGAAAAAAGATTGAAGAAAAGAAGGAGAAGTCAATTGGGAGCAAGTCAGCTTTTAAATGCTGCGCAAACTTCGACAGGGGGTTCCTCATCTGATAGAGTTAAAAATAGTCGTTTCTATTTTTATAATGAGAGTATTGTTAAAAGGGGAAAAACTCAATTTCAGGCGGTTTATGGAGATCGTGAGTTAGTTGATAATTGGCACCTTATGGCACTTAGTAAACCTGTGGATATAGATGAGGAGTTTATTCAGGAGGAGTTAGATTATGAAATGATCGATGAAAAAGATCTAGATCCACAGCAATATATTAGTAAAATACCTACTGACACAAAGGTTATTGATAGCTTGAAGTTTCAACTAAAAGATGCTTATTTTCAATTGGGGGTTATTTATAAGGAGCAATTAAGTGAATATGATGTAGCTGCAGATCGTTTTGAATATTTATTGGCTAATAATCCGCCAGACAAATATGTATTACCTGCTAAATATAATTTATACAAAATATATCAAGCTGTAGGGAATTTTATTCGTGAGGAAAAATGGAGACAGAATATTCTTGAAGAACATCCTGAATCGAGATATGCTAGTATTGTTAGAGATCCGTTCAAGGCATCACAGACAGATGTAAGTAAGGTGGATAAAAGTTATACTTCTTTGTATAAAAAATTTAAAGATCAGAAATATCCTTACGTTTTAAAAACAGTAGACCTAGTTATTGATAAACTGAAAGGTGATCCTGAGTCGGCACGTTTTGAGTTACTGAAAGCAATGACTTTAGGTAAAATGTATGGAGCAGAACGCATGCTTGAGTTGTTGAATCACATATCGGTTACTTACCCTAAAGCACCCGAAGGTGAAAAAGCTAAAAGTCTTATCGAAGGGCTACACGAAAGTTTGTTAAATGCAGAATTTTTACACAATAGTGAGGATGAAGGGAAATTCAAGGTATTGTTCGTAGTAGATGCCAAATACAAGAAGCGAGTACGATATTTAAAAACAAAAATAGAAACACTAATTAAAAATCGTAATTTTGTGAACCAAAAGGTCTCTGTTGATTACTATGATACTGAAAAAGTTTTTGTATTAGTACACGGGTTGAAATCTAAAGGAGAGGCAATTGGTATGAGGGATATTCTAACGAGTTCTAAAAGAGGAAATGTTAATTTATCTCGCTATAAGCCAATTACAATATCTAGTTACAACTATAAGTTAGTGCAATCCAAGAAGTCATTTGATGATTATATGAAGAAAAGGGACGTATTAATTTACGATTTAAAAAAATAAGGTATGTTTTCAGATAAAAAAAATACAGCAGTAGTGGATTATTCAAAAAGTCAGAATAAGATTTCTGAAGGAACAAAGATCGTAGGAACTATAACCTCCCAAGGAGGTTTCCGTATTGAAGGAGAAGTTGAAGGAGATATCCTTACTGAGGGAAGGGTTGTTGTCGGTGAGACAGGAAGTATTAATGGTACTTTAAAGTGTCAGGATGCTGAATTTGAAGGTACTTTTTCGGGAAAAATGACTATTCTAGATACTTTGTCTCTGAAATCTACTGCAGTTATTGAAGGTGATGTAATTGTAGGTAAGTTAGCTGTAGAACCAGGAGCAAGTTTTGATGCTACTTGTTCTATGAAAGGAGCAGTTAAGTCATTAAAGAATGAAGAAAGATCAGCTTAAGAAAGCTGCTGTTTTTAGTGGTTTAGGGATACAAATGGGTGTTGCGATCTATTTGGGTTATAGGTTAGGGCAGTGGTTAGATGTAGAATTTTATAAAAGCGATAAATTTTATGAAACTTGGTGCACTTTGTTTGCTATTTTTGCATCTATAATTAGCACCGCTCTTAGAGCCATTAAAATTTTTAAATAGCTTTGAAATCAATTTTACAATTTATAGCAGTAGGAATAGTTCTTTTTACAATACATCAATGGGTACTTATTCCTGTTTTGGATATAGAAGATGCTGTTCCTGTTGTTTTACAGCATATTTTACTTGGAGGTTTTAGTCTAGGTATATATTTAGTAAGTAATTTTATTGCTCAAAATTATCTGCAACTTGTTGGTTTTACCATTTTAGGCTTTCTTTTCTTAAAAATTATTTCAGTAGTTATTTTTATGGACTTTTATTCAGAGGCTTTTGAATCTGAAATAAAATTAAAGTATCTATTATTAGGAAATTATTTAATTTATCTCCTTTTCTTGATAGTTAAAATAGTGCCACTCCTCGATATTTTACCTCCAAAAGATAGCTCTCAGTAAAATCTTCTGAATTCCTTGTTAAAAAAAGAATAGGTTTTAAATTAATATTAAAATTTAATACGTAATTTCGCCCCAAAATAAGAGCTCAATTTTATAGCACCCAATTTATGGACTTATTAAGAAATATTTCTAAGTATTTAGCCGTAGCGCTTCTAATGTTTTCAGCAATCAATGTGGTTGCTAGTACTGGTAAACCTGTTGCTCCTGTTGATGGTCATAAGCATCATACTGAAGAGCATGGAGGTATTGTTGATACCAAAGACGAAATTGATGCTTATAAGCAACATCACCTAGCTGATGCTCATGATTTTCATTTGTTCTCTTATGGAGGTGAAAATGGAGAGCATCGTCATCATGTAGGGTTTGCTCTACCTGTGATCATTTACACTTCTGAAGGATTGAAGACTTTCGCTTCTTCGGAGTTTCATCATGATGATAACGGACAGCAGATAGTTGATGTCGATGGTTTAAAGATTGTAAAAGTACATAGTAAAATCTATGAACTTAATAAAGGAGAGGTAGCTGTAAAATTTGATGCAGACCACCATGTGTCTAATGGGAAAAGAGTATTAGACTTCTCAATTACAAAAACAGTAGTTGGAATGTTGTTGACAGCTTTGATCATGTTTTTAGCATTTGCTAGTTTAGCAAGAGGTTATAAAAAAGGACCAATTCCTACAGGTTTTGCTCGCGTGTTAGAGCCATTAGTGATTTATGTACGTGATGAAATCGCTCGTCCTAATATTGGAGAGAAGAAGTATAGAAAGTATATGGGATTCTTACTTACGGTATTCTTCTTTATTTGGATTACCAATTTAGTGGGTCTTACACCATTAGGTTTTAATGTAACAGGTAATATAGCTGTGACAGCTTGTTTGTCTTTATTTACTTTTTTCATTATTACATTTACAGCAAACAAAGATTATTGGAAACACATTTTCTGGATGCCAGGGGTACCTGTTCCAATGAAGTTTGTTCTAATGCCAATTGAGGTATTAGGTATGTTTACAAAGCCTTTCTCGTTATTGATTCGTTTATTTGCGAACATTACAGCAGGTCACGCCGTAGTAATGGGGCTTATAGCAGTGTCGTATACAGCACAACAAGCAATTGGTGTTCCGGGGGCTTTCGGAGTATCGTTTATGTTGAGTTTGTTTATCACTTTAATTGAAGTGTTAGTAGCCTTCTTGCAGGCGTTTATCTTTACGATGTTGTCGTCGCTATTCATCGGAATGGCTGTTGAAGAGCACGATCATCATTAAGAGATTTTTTTAAAATTGAATTTGTTTAATTATTTATAAATATTGTTAGTTATGACAATCCCAAGTATTATTGGAGCTGGTATCATCGTAATCGGTGGTGGATTAGGATTAGGTAAAATCGGAAGTTCAGCAATGGACGCTATGGCTCGTCAGCCAGAAGCAGCTGGAAAAATCCAAACAGCTATGATTATTATCGGAGCACTTTTAGAAGGTTTAGCATTTGGTGCTTTAATCTTAGGAAAGTAATCTTAAAGAAAAAATATTTTCCTGTAGCGGTTGGCTACAGGAAATATTTTAATTTATAATTAAACTTAAAAAATAGTTCTACAATATGAATTTATTACACGATTTTTCACCTGGTTTATTTGTAATTCAAGCCGTTATCTTATTGGTGTTAATTTTCATCATGAGAAAATTCGCTTGGAAACCTATCTTAGATAGTTTAAATGAGCGTGAAACAGGAATTCAGGAAGCATTAGATGCTGCTGAAAATGCAAAAAAAGAGTTGACAAATTTACAGGCTGAAAATGAAGCTGTGTTAAAGCAAGCTCGTGAAGAGCGTGATGCTATGTTGAAAGAAGCTCGTCAGTTGAAAGAAAATATGATCAACGAAGCGAAAACTGAGGCAGAAGCAGAAGCGTCTAAGTTAATTAAGCAAGCACAAGATTCGATTGTTGCTGAAAAGAAAGCAGCTATCGCGGATCTTAAAAACCAAGTTTCTTCTATTTCTGTGGAAATTGCAGAGAAAGTAATTAAGAATGAATTAGCTGACAAGGATAAGCAGTTGGCTTTAGTATCTTCTTTATTAAAAGATGTAACTTTAAACTAGTATTTTAAAGATGAGTAGAGCAGCTGTACGTTACGGAAAAGCAATCTTAGCTTTGGCAAAAGAACAAAACAATAGTGAGGTTATTTTTGCTGAAATGAATCAAGTAATTAAAACAATTTCTGAAAGTGCTGACTTAAAGAAGCTTTTGGAAAGTCCTTTGGTTAAGCCAGAACTAAAAGTGAGCTCATTAAAAGCTGTTTTTAGTGCTTTTTCAAGTGTTAGTTTCGGACTTTTTGAAACATTAGCTGCTAATAAGCGTCTTTCTAAATTAGCAGAAGTTGCTTTAAGTTATGTGGCTTTATATAAAGAAGACTTAGGATCAAGAATAGCTGTTGTAACTACAGCAGTGCCTTTGTCTAGTGATTTAGAAAGCTTAGTGTTAGCTAAAGTAAAGGAACTTACTGCCGCTTCTGAAATTCAGATCGAAAATAAAATTGATGAAACCATTATAGGAGGTTTTATCCTTAGAGTAGGAGATATACAGTACGATGCAAGTATTGCACGTCAGTTATCTAATATTAAAAGAGACTTAAGTGATAATTCTTACGTTTCACAATTGTAAAAAGAATTAAACTGCGTTCTTCGTAGTGTAATTAGTATAACCATTAATTTAATTCTGTGTAATTGCAGAAAAAAGATAAAAATAGACTAACAATGGCTGAATTAAATCCTGCTGAAGTATCAGCAATTTTAAAGCAACAATTATCAGGTGTAGAAACTGCTGCTTCATTAGACGAAGTAGGAACAGTATTACAAGTTGGTGACGGTATTGCTCGTGTTTATGGTTTGTCTAACGCTCAATATGGAGAGTTAGTACAGTTCGATAGCGGGCTTCAAGGAATCGTTCTTAACCTTGAAGAAGACAACGTTGGTGTGGTACTTTTAGGAGCATCGACTGAGGTTAAAGAAGGTGATACTGTAAAAAGAACACAGCGTATTGCTTCGATCAACGTAGGAGAAGGTATTGTTGGTCGTGTAGTAGATACTTTAGGTAATCCAATTGATGGTAAAGGTCCTATTGAAGGGGAGACTTTCGAGATGCCACTAGAGCGTAAAGCACCAGGGGTAGTTTACCGTCAGCCAGTAAACGAACCATTACAAACAGGAATCAAGTCGATTGATGCTATGGTACCAGTAGGTCGTGGACAGCGTGAGCTTGTAATTGGTGACCGTCAAACAGGTAAGACTACAGTATGTATTGATACAATTCTTAATCAAAAAGAATTTTATGATGCAGGAGAGCCAGTTTACTGTATCTATGTTGCAGTTGGACAAAAGGCTTCTACAGTAGCTAACATTGCTAAGGTACTAGAAGATAAAGGAGCTTTAGCTTATACTACTATTGTTGCTGCAAATGCATCTGACCCTGCACCAATGCAGGTATATGCTCCATTTGCGGGAGCGGCTATCGGAGAGTATTTCCGTGATACGGGAAGACCTGCTTTAATTGTTTTTGATGATTTATCAAAGCAAGCAGTTGCTTACCGTGAGGTATCATTATTAT
>CAYYNF010000066.1:0-10059 GCA_964472695.1 uncultured Flavobacteriaceae bacterium | reverse complement strand
GCCGTGAAGCACTAGATCCTAAGTCTAGCGTGTCTACCAATTCCACCACGCCCGCATTAAGTACACTGCAAATATAAGTCTTTATTTTAAATGAAAAAGAAAAAAATGTTTTTTTTTATAAAATATATTTTGTGTCGTATAATCTTAGTTCAAAATACCTATTGAAAATTACAATCAGAAAAAATTATCATTGTATAAAACTCTGGAATGAAACTTATTTTTTAAAAAGTTTCATTCTAATATTCATACAAACAAATAAGGAAGCAATTACCCCTAACCCACTAATACTAAGAAATACAACTATAAAGTTAATTAATAATATTTGTGTTGGATAAGCAAGATAAGAGGTAATCATAACTAGTTCGTATTGTTGTTGCAATAGAATGATCACGTACCCTAATGTAATTCCAACTACAGCACTAATTAAGGTTATAAATAAACCTATGTTAAAAAAGATAGCTCGTATTTTCTTTAATGATAACCCTATATTAAATAATGTCATTAAATTATCTTTTTTATCAGAAACCATCATAATTAATGACCCAACGACATTGAAGAATGCTATAATTAATACTAGAATACAAAGTAAGTAAGCAATAAGCCTCTCTGTATTTAGCATTTTATAAATAGCATAATTCGATTCTAATCGATTTTCGACCACCAAATTAAACTTTTTTGTGATACGTTTTTTAAAACTCTCTACACTTTCACTATTTTTTTTAAACTTTATCGCAATCTGAGACACATTAGTCTTTGATTTACCGAGAAGCTCTCTAGCAACACTAATATCAGAGAACACATATTTATTATCTATATTATCATTAAGCTGATAAAAACCTGATACTACTACGTTCTTTGAGTTAAAAGCCTGTATTGGATTAGTAATAATACCTTTTCCTGGCTTTGGTACATAAAGTCTTAATAGGTTTTCGTAGTTATAAATCCCTATTCCTAACTTATTACTTATAGATACACCAACTACAACACGGTCTTTATTCGCTATACTCCAATCTCCAAATGCTAATAGACTATCAGTATTAATAACTTTGTTATAGTTCTGATCAACACCTTTAATAATAGCATTCATCCGTTTTTGCTTATGTGAAAGTAGGATTTGACTTTCAAGGATTTCAGTATATTCAAGTAGACCTTCTTCCTCATTAAGAATGGTCTTGAGTTCATCTGACATTTCAAACCCTCCTCCTTTTGGAGAATAAATTACAAGATCTGGATCACTTACAGAAAGAGACTCTAAATGTAATGTCTTTAACCCATCAAAAGCAGAAAGTACCACGAATAATACCAAAGCACCAAAAGTAACAGCTATACTAGATATAACAGTAATTATATTCACAACTTGCGTATTTCGCTTACTAAAAAGATATCGTTTAGCTACAAACAGAGAGAAACTCAAAGGGTATTTTTTTATGTTTTAAATTAATACTTGTGTGCCCTATTCACTTTACTTCATTTTAGAGTAAAAAAGACAACTTTAATGTCACAAATTTTGATCCGTTTAATATTTATACTTTCTCTATAAATTATAGAGACTCATTTTCACTTAACGGATTCTCTTTCCCTTCGATTGCACGTTCAATTCTTTCGATCATATCCAAAGAATCATCTAGAAAAAAACTAAGGTCAGGCATTTTCCTTAACTGTTTTTTGACTTTAATTGCCACCTGATGCTTTATCTGCGATTTAAGGTGATTGATCTCATACATTATTTCTGTAGCCTTGTTTATCGGAAATACACTAATGTACACCTTAGATAAAGTAAGATCTGTAGTAACACGCACTTTAGTTACAGATATTAATACGTCTTTAGTATTAGATTGCTGTAAGGTACGATTGATTATTTCTGAGATGTGTTTCTGTAACACACCTGCTATTTTCTTTTGTCTATTTGTTTCCATTGAACAAAAATAATGTATTTATTGTAATATTATTTTGTTTTATACTGAATATGTCATTATATTTGCAGAAGAATTATAGCAAATCATACTGTTATTAAGTCTAGGCCCTATAACTCAGTTGGTTAGAGTATCTGACTCATAATCAGAAAGTCCCTGGTTCGAGCCCAGGTGGGGCCACTAAAAATCCTCTTAAATATTAATTTAAGAGGATTTTTTTATAAAAAATTATTAAACCACACTCTAAATAATTCTATGTATCCAAATACTGGATCAATACACACTCATATCACAAGTTACAAAAGACACTTTTTTACGTTTAAGTGTTTTATTTTTCTTTTTATCTATTTTATTATGTTTTTTATCTAAAAAATATCTATATTTAGAACACAACACAAGGCTTTTATGAAATCAAAGACTTTTTTATTAATCGAAGATGACGAGTTAGAAAAAATCAAATTTAAACGTATTTTAAATCAAATTTCTGATAACAGACATAATCTAATTATTTCTAACGATGGTACAGATGCATTATTAAAGATTGATAATGGAGAAATTCCAGATGTAATTATTTTAGATTTAAATATGCCTAAAATGAATGGCTTAGAGTTTTTATCCTTTTTAAAGGACACTAATTACCTTTTACATATTCCTGTAGTAGTTTTTTCTAGCTCTTATAATGAAAATGAAATTAAAAAGTGTTACGAAAATGGAGCCGCAGGATACATTGTAAAACCCGTAGATTTTGATGAGTATCAGATCAAAATGCATTCTTTAATTAAATTTTGGGAGCAGAATGAAGTCGTCAAATAAAAATACTTTATAAAGTATTTTTCAGATTTTACAAAGTCCTATATGTCTTTTTTGAAGGAAAGACTAGCTTTAACTCGTCTCATTATTATTTAATGAAACACAACTTAACTTTTATTATGAATTACACAACACATCAGAATAGAGACTATTTAACTACACTAGAAGAAGAAAGAATCGCGAGAATCAGAGCTGAGAAGAAGCTAGAGTATCGAAATGCAGAGCTTATTAACTTACAAAACAAAATTGAAGTTATAAAGAAAGTTTTAAAACGACCTTTACCCTCGAATAATGCCGAGCAAGATAACGAAATAAAAGACTTTGCCTATATCGTGGCTCATGACCTTAAGGCTCCATTGAATAGTATAAATACTCTCATTTACTGGCTTACAAATGACTGTGAAGACTCTTTAACTTCTAATAATATAAAAATATTAAATCAAATTACTCGTAATGTTAATAAGATGTATGGTCTTATTCATGGAGTTTTGGAATATTCAAGTATTGATAACCGTTATGAAGAGATCACCTCAGTAGATGTAGGTACTGTTATCGATGATATCCAAGAAATGATTATAGTACCTGATAGTGTTTCTATTAACATAACAGAAGATCTTCCTGTGATAAATGCTAACAAATATCGTATTCAACAAGTATTTCAAAATTTGATTGTAAATGCGATTAAACACAGTAATAAAGAAGATTGTCAAATTAACATTTCTTGGTCAGATGAACATGACTTTTGGAAATTTAAAGTTACTGATAATGGAAAGGGTATTCCATACTCACAGTGCCAAAAAATATTCAAAGCTTTTCATTCTGGCAGCAAAGACAATAGGTCTTCTGGTTTAGGTTTATCTATCGTAAAGAAAATTATACATCATTATTCAGGAAAAATATGGGTAGACTCAAAATTAGGCATAGGAACAAGTTTTATATTTACCATTAAAAAATAATTGTAAAATTCAATTTATATAACATCTTGTTGTAACCTTTAGTTCATTAAAAAAATGAGTTTTTAAGATTCTCTTAAAAACTCATTTTTTTTGTAATATTTTTACTATAAATGTTCATGACGGTTTTCGATATTATAGAAAGTTGCCTGAGTGTAATCATTAGGTCTTCCTGTTTTATTTTGATTATATACACCTGCCTTGAAATACATGTACTCACCTTCAACAGAATACCCACTGTTACTCATACTAATGACTTTTTGTTTATCAGGTTTTCCAGGTCGAATAATTTTAACACTCATAATATTTCCTGCTACAATTACTTCATAAGTAAATTTTTCATTTAATGCTATACCATCTATCGGATCATGAGCATATTTATCTTTACTCCCAATTAGCTCATAAAAATCTTCCTCGTTATTGTCTCGTCCTTCATGAGCAAAGTAAATAGAGCCTTTTCGATTTCCAGGTAATTTTCTATAATACAAACGTAAAGGCTCATCATCTTCGGCGTGAATTTGACCTATAATAACACGACCTACTTGCTTTACATCACCTGTAGTTGTTACATGATTTACTGCTAGAGTTGCTTTAAGGTAACCATCGTAATTACCAACCGCTTTAGCATCTGGAGAAGATTGAAGCACCCAATTGTTTGCTGTAGTACCCTTTGTTTTTATTTTATAATTCCCTGCCCTCAACATTTCACGTAATTCAGTACGGGTGTAACTTGTGTTTTTTGAAGTTTTGTAACCTTTTATAGGACACTTAAAAACCATTCCTCCATCCTTTGATAAATAGAAAAATTCACTATTGTACCCTCCATTAAGTTCATTTTCATAAATATGGTCAGCTCTACTATTTCCATCTGTATCCGTGGGCACACTCAAACTCCATGTTGATAAATTAAACTTAGTAGAAGGAGCAATTCCAGTAGGTTCATTCCTCCTCTTTCTCTTCTTCTTAGATTTCGTTATCTTTTGAGAAGTTTCAGTCTTTTGCTCTTGTGCATACATACTTATATTTAGGATACATGCTGTTATCAGGAATAGAAGTTTAGTTTCAAGTTTTATTATCATACATTAAATTATTTAAAATTTCATATTTAAACCATGTTACAGGTTATACCCAAATCTTTTTAACTGACTATCATCTGACCTCCAGTTTTTATTAACCTTTACAAAAATTTCTAAATAGATTTTTTTTCGGAAGAATATTTCTAGATCCTTACGAGCTTCCTGTCCTACACGTTTTACAGCTCCTCCTTTATGCCCAATGATGATCCCCTTCTGAGTCTCACGCTCTACCATGATTACTGATTGTATACGGATAATATCTTCTTCCTCTTTAAAAGATTCCGTTACCACTTCCACCGCATAAGGAATTTCTTTTTTATAGTGCTTTAAAATCTTCTCTCGAATACACTCATTCACAAAAAAACGCTCAGGCTTATCAGTAATCTTATCCTTTGGGTAATAAGGAGGGAAAACAGGTAATAATGATATAATACGCTGCAAAACTACATCAACATTAAACTTCTCTAGTGCGGAGATAGGTAGGATATCCGCATTAGGAATCAATTCGTTCCAATAAGCTACTTGCTCTGCCAACACTTCTTGGTTTGAGGTATCTATCTTATTAATTAACAACAATACAGGAACTTTTGAATTCTGAATCTTTTTAAAGAAACTTTCGTCTTTAAGTTCTTTCTCCCCGATTTCAACCATATATATAAGTATGTCAGCATCATCAAAGGCTGTTTTCACAAAATTCATCATCGAGCTTTGCAATTCATACGAAGGCTTAATAATTCCTGGGGTATCTGAAAAGACAATCTGGAAGTTATCTCCATTAACAATTCCTAAGATACGATGACGAGTAGTTTGGGCCTTAGGGGTAATTATAGATAGCTTAGCCCCTATCAAGGCATTCATTAAAGTCGATTTACCTACATTAGGATTTCCTATAATATTTACAAAACCTGATTTGTGTTCCATATTGAAAAAATTAATATACAAATATACCTTAATTATCAATACTCCATAACTTTCTAGAATATTTGTAATACGAGTTATGCGTAAAAATCCAATACCATCCTCCTAACCCAACACACATAACTTACTAAAAAACAAATTAATAAAAAAAATATAAATGATGAACTATATTATTAATAGCATCTTTTCCCCCCTCTACTACACAGACAAAAACAAGATAAAAAACACATAAAAGACGACAAAAAACACTAAATTTATAGTTAACCAAACAACTTACTGTAAATGAAAAGACTACTTTTAGGACTAATAACCACCAGCTTAATTACTGGATGCGAAACTGAAGAAAATATAATAATTGAAGAAAACAATACTATTAATTCTGATATTACAGAAAATCCTCTACTTGGATCATGGACTTGGATAAAATTTACTGACAATGAAGGAGTTTTCACTCCTGAGGAATGTGGTCTTCTAGATAGTATTAGCTTTAGTGAATCAGAGATTACAACTTTAGAATACGATAGTAATGGTAACGGAGACTGTGAACTAATTAACAAGAAAACAGAGTTATATAGTATTGAAGGTAATATCATAAGTTATATAGGAATTGACGAGAATGGCACCTATACATATAGTGAAACTTACGAGGTCGTAGATGATATACTATACTTAACTTACGAAGATGAAGTGGTAGAATACCAATACACTACAGACTCCTTCAATGATAATGAAACACCTGATATAACTACCGATCTAGACCTTGTAGGTGACTGGACATTGACAGCGTACACAGACAGTGATGGTAGTTATAATTTAACAGAATGTGATCTATTAGAGCAACTAAACTTTGACCTTAGTCAAGTAAATTTCACTACATATGAAACGACAGAAAGTAACGATTGTGAAATGGGCTATGAAACTACGGAAAGCTATAGTATTCGTGGAAACACAATAACCTATTATGGAAATGATGATGAAGGAGACTATAGTTACAATGAAACCTATGTTATTCGTAATGAAAAATTATATCTCACTTACACGGAAGTTGATAACAATGAAATATATGTAGAAGTTTCAGAATATACTAGAGAATAGAAACATATTCAATTTGAATACGAAGAAAAATTAAACATAAATTTATTTAACAATATTTTGATCTATCTGATGATTTATATATTCCTTTATTAAGGTTAATTAGTTATTGGCATTATCATAGAGTCAGACTTTTATTCACTTAAACTTATAGTAAAATTATACGAAAATCATCAGGTAGAAAACCTAAATTATTAATCATAAATTAAATCACAAAACTCTAACTTAACACTACTTCACCTCTCTTAAAATACTATTACATATGAGATTTATAACCATAATTGCAATAAGTTTAGTTAAACTATCTTTAACTGCACAAAATGTAAAAAAAACAAATATCGAATATAATTACTTGCGTAAACCTCTTGAATACCTCGATAAGGAAATTGAAAAATACCAAATAAACATAGATGTAAGTTGGGAAGAAAACGAGAAACAAAAACAGGAAAACTACCAAGAAGAGCTTAATATAGCTGAAAGAGAGTATCAGATAGCTCTAGCCAAATATGAGGAGAAATCAACTGGGTCAAAACTAGCTGAAAATATCTTATTAGGAAGTGAAAAACCAACAAAACGTTATGTTTCAAAACCTACATTTATCCCACTTCCAGAGGTTAACCTTATAAAATCTAAAGTAAAACTAGATGGCTTTTCCAAAGCTCAAGAAGGCTTACGTATACAAATCACCTACCAAGATTTTTACCTAAGTTCTCCTGAAGACAAAATACATACTAAGGATGGAAGAGAATTACACGAACGTACTGTTAACTTCAAACAACCTGTAAGTCTCTCTTTAATTACTGACAACAATGAGACTATATTTAACGAAGTGTTACCTTATTCCAATGAAATGATAACAGCCAATTCTCGTTTATACTATAGCGGGAAAGAATGGCAAAATTTCCTAAGAGATAATGGCACAACTTTTTTTCATAAGGACATCAAAAAACATTATCAGAAATTAATACAAGAAATCAACACTGTACTCAATTATCATTATGGGTATTCACATATCTTAAGAAAATCACAACTATATACAGGTAAAGGAAAAAAATTCAACTATGATAACCTATTTAGCACATTAAAGAAAGCTCAGAGAGCACTAGAAAATATAACTATAGAGCGTAACAACTCTGTAGAAACCTTAAAAGAGTGTATCAACACGTGGGAAAAAGAATTAGAATTAATAGAACCCAAAAACAAAAAAGCTCGTATTAACAACACAATAGGTCAAGCACTACAACTTAACATCATAGAAGCCAAAATATTAATTGGAGACTACAAAGGAGCTATGGAACAATGTGATTTACTCGATATGAACCCTGATATCAAAAAGAAATACAGAAATAAAGCTGAAAAACTACGTGAGTTTATGAAAGATGAAAAGCGAAGAAATAGAGATCATTAAATAATACCAATTATAAATAAATATGACAGCTAATTTTTAACTTGAATCCTGCACTATTAAAAATTGGCTCGAAATAAAAACAGAAAATGTGAGGTCAGAATCAAATCAAACGGTTACTACCTCACATTTTAATAACACCAGCCGAGTTCAAGTTCCAATTGAAACCTAATCTATTACATAGTATTCATCTTTTCAATAAATTCCCCTGTTATCGCTACAACTGAAGGTCTAGGAATTTGATCTCTATCAAAAGGCCAATGACTAGTCGGACTATTAATATCTTTAGTCTGTTCACCCGGATGTTGTACACTTAAAAAGAGTGTTTTTCCATCTGGTGAAAACCAAGGACCTGTAAGCTCTGCATCCCTTGGAGCTGTTGCTACCCTAATTACCTCTCCTGCCTGTTCTCCTTTCCGAGGAATAACATACAAACTATTATTCTTAAAAGTACTATAAGCCCCTGTAATTTTATTCATCTTGCTTCCTGACATATCTGTAGTCATCCATAAATTTCCAGATAAATCAAAAGCCAAATTATCAGGACAAGAAAATCCTTGCTCTTCTCCTCCTGCTAAATAAGTAATTGCTTTAAAAGTTAATGCATCGAAGGCTCCATTGGTCTCTTCGATCTTTAAGATAGAACCATGATAATCACCTTTCGACTTATTATTCGTTAACGAAATGAAGATATTCTGACTGATAGGATCTATTTCGATGTCCTCTGGTCTATTAAGTGGTGTAGCTCCTAATAATTCCGCTGCTTCTCTTGCTCGTATTAAAACTTCTGTTTGATTCTTAAAATATTCTTGTAGAATTGGCTGACTTTCCCAATCTAAAGCAAGCCATTTACCGTTAATGGTATCTCCAACATACAACACCCCTTCCTTAAGTGAACTCGGTTTCGATGAAATAAACTTATACAGAAACTCATTATTTTTATCATCCCCTGTATAGGCTACAACACGCTTGTCTGATAATTGAACCAATGTACAACATTCATGAGCGAAACGACCTAAAGCTACGTGTTTTTGTGCATCTCCTGTTTTAGGATCAACTTCAACTACCCAGCCATAATGCTCTGGTGGATAATTATAGAAAGTCTCCCAACCATACCTACTCTTTTGATGCTTTTTATTATAATAACTATCATATAATGTTTCTCCATAAAAATTATCATAATTCTCCTCACAAGTTAGAAAAGTATTCCAAGGTGTTATACCTCCTGAACAATTTGCCAATGTACCTATAGCAATATGACTTCCAGCTATAGGGGTATCCCAGTTAAAAGGAATAGAAGTCTTAGCTGTAATCCTTCTATTTAAAGGGTCATCAAAAATAAGGCACCATTTTCCGTTTTCTTGACGTATTCTAACAATACTACCCCCCACATTATACATCTCTTTATCTACCTGTTCGTGAGTTTTTGAAAACTTCCCTCGTTTATCATATCCCGATACAAAGAGCGGATTAATATACTCATGATTTACCCATAAAAGACCATCTGTTGGATCCTCTTCGTTAAAAGGTATAAAGCATGTAAAATCACAATTAAACCCAAAATAATCTTCTGAACTAATTCTATCTTGCCATTTTAATAAAATATGATAATCAAGTCCATTAGCCAATAATAAATCATCTTTATCCGATGGTACTAAACTTTCCAATAGGAAATCATCAAATCGATATAATTTCTTATCCAATAAACTAGGTGCTATTTTTGAAGTATCTTTAAAGTTACATCTCATTAAAAGAGAAGGAGCTATAGCCGTACCAATACCTGCTTTTCCTAAAAAAGCCAAAAAATCTTTTCTATTATAAATACGTTTCATCCAAATAAGAGCTTGTTTAACTAAAAAGGATTGATATAATTTTAGGTAAAAAAGCTGGGT
>CAYYNF010000065.1:0-10267 GCA_964472695.1 uncultured Flavobacteriaceae bacterium | reverse complement strand
GATAAAAACAAGGCTTGTTCAGCTTTAGCTAGTATTTTATGAACAAGCCCTGTTGAGTGCACATTTCGCCTTGAGTTTTTTAAAAATAAAACTATTAAAAAGCCGCAATACGAACCTCCAACGCCTAAAGCATTAATAAAAAGATACTTAACAACTTAACCCAATTACCCAGTGACAACACTGCTTTTTCAAAACTAAAAGATAAAAATACGTAAAGTATTTATTTTTATAAATTAACAACACAATTTAGGCTGTTTTTATTTGCTAATACACTATATAATACATATAATTGTGTTGTATAATGAATGTTTATGAGCGAGAAAACGATATTAAAATGTGCGATTGTTGACGATTCTAAACTACAACGCTTATCTATTGCTAAATTGATTAAAGATCATAGTAATTTAGAGCTTGTAGCAGAATGGAACAATGCCATAGAAACTAAAAACGGATTGTTAGATACCGTAGTTGATCTAATATTTCTAGACATAGAAATGCCTATACTTACTGGATTTGATTTATTAGATGACCTAGAAGAAAAACCTAAGATTATTTTCATTACAGGTAAAACTAAATATGCTTTTAAAGCTTTTGACTACGATGCTGTAGACTACCTTAGAAAACCTATAAAAAGAGATCGTTTTAATATAGCAATTGATAAGGTTATGACTCAGTTCAACCTTACATCTGCTGATGCTCATACCTCTGAAGGCGATTATATTTTTGTAAAAAGTAATTTAAAGAAACGAAAAGTATTTTTAAATGACTTGAAATACATAGAGGCTTTGGGAGATTACGTAAAATTAATCATCCAAGGAGATGACCCTATTGTTGTACTAGCTACTATGAAATCCTTTGAACTACAACTACCTAAAGATCGCTTTTTACGCATACATAAGTCATATATAATCAACCTTAACAAGGTTGAGAAATACAATAGTCGAAACATTGAAATAGATGGAGAAGAAATTCCTGTAAGTCGCCACAAAAAAGCCGCCCTAACAGAAGCTTTAGGCTAAATATCTACACTAATATCGACATTTACTAATGAGAAATGCTTTATAGCCCCAAAAGATGTTATTATTTTAGAAATAACATCTTTTTTTGTTTTTAGATTCCTATCATTCAATAATTTTACTAAAATATACTTCTGATATTGATTCCGAATACGTGATACTGCAGGAAACTCTGGTCCCAAAACCTCATTATCAACAAAAACATTTCTTAGCGACTGTGCCAACCATGTTGCAGCTTGATTAACTACCTCTTGATTACGATGCTTTACCTCTAAACGCAACAGACGCACAAAAGGAGGATACTTATACTGTTTACGCTCCCGCATCTGATCTTCATACATTTCCTCATATCGATACAATGATACTTGCTGAAATATCTGATGATCAGGACTAAAAGTTTGCACAACAACCTTTCCCCTATCCTTATTCCTACCTGCCCGACCTGCTACTTGACACAAAAGAGAAAAAGTCTTTTCGTGTGCTCTATAATCTGGATAAAACAACAAACTATCGGCATTAATAACCGCTACTAAACCCACATTAGAAAAATCTAAGCCTTTAGCAAGCATTTGTGTTCCTATCAACACCCGAGCTTCTTTGGACTCAAAATCGGCCATGATTTTTTGATGTCCATATTTACCACGAGTCGTATCCTGATCCATACGAACAACACTAACCCCCTTAAAAATCTCTTTAAACTCTTGCTCCACCTGCTCTGTCCCCACCCCCTTAACAGTTAACTCACTACTACCACACTTTACACAACTAATTGGCTGTGCTATATTATACCCACAATAATGACAACGCAATTGCTTCTTATACTTATGATATGTAAGACTAACATCACACTGCACACACTTAGGTATATCTCCACAAGACTCGCAATTTTGATAATTTGCAAACCCCCTTTTATTTTGAAATATGATCACCTGTTTTTTCTGATCCAAAGTCTCTTGAATCAACTCAATCATACGATCACTAAAATGATAGGTCATTCGTTTTTGACGATAGGCTTTCTGCAAATCCACCAATTCTATTTCAGGTAACTGGACACCCCCATACCTCTTTTTTAAAGTTACTAAACCATACTTTCCTTGTTGAGCATTAGCGTAAGAATCAACACTAGGAGTAGCTGATCCCAAAAGCACCTTTGCCGAAAACTGATTCCCTAATAATATAGCAACATCTCTCCCATGAATCCTTGGAGATGGATCAAATTGCCTATAAGAACTATCATGCTCCTCATCGATAATAACCAGAGATAAATTATTAAATGGTAAATACACTGATGACTTCAAACCTAAAATCAACTGAGGTCGATTTACATTATTTAAGATTTTTTTATAAGCTTCAACACGTTCATGATTAGAATAACGGGAATGATAAACAACTAAATAGTCTCCGAAATACCCTTGTAAACGTTCTATCAAATTTGCCGAAAGTGCCAATTCTGGCACTAAAAAAAGAACCTGCTTATTTTGCTCCAATTGCTCAAAAATAAGCTTAGCATAAACTGCTGTCTTACCCGATGATGTCACCCCATGCAAGAGACACGTGTTTTTTATTTGAAAAGCTGACTTAACCTCTTGTAATGCTTTCTGTTGCTGCGTTGTTAAAACAAGTTGTTCTAAAGGAACATCTCCCGAAAAAGAAATACGATCTACCTGTTTTTCAAAGACCTCTATATAACCTTTATTCCCTAAACCTTTAACACTAGCTGAAGTAGCTTTAGCTTGCGACAGCAAAGTTTTAAGTTTTATTTCATTAACCTGAAATTTTGACTTCTGCACCAAACACTGCAAAAAAACCTCCTTCTGCTTAGGAGCATTACTCAACTCTTGAAGTATTTGTTCTATTTTAGATTCTTCAATAGACTCCAATAACAGACGTACATATTTTTCCTTTTTAGGTACATACTTCTCTTTTAACACTTCTTCAATTTTTATCAATTGCTTTGACAAAAGACTATTTAAATCTGGCAACACCTTTTTCTTATTCAGCAACTTTACAACCTCACTTACCTTTAAAGCAGTTTGATAATTAAGTGCATCTAGGATCAGGAACTCCCTATCATTAATTTCTGAATCAGTATAATCCTTAGCTGTTCGAGAAATAATCATTTCCCCTTGTAACAAAAGAGAAGAAGGCATAGCAGCTCGTAGAACATCTCCAAAGTTTGACATATAATATTTAGACACCCAATCCATCAACTTTAACTGCTGTACTGTAACCATAGGAGCATCATCAATAACGCAATCAATAGGCTTAGTTTCATAGTTAATAGGTGCATTAGTATGAACACTAATAACAATACCTGTATAAAGTTTTCGTTTACCAAAAGGCACACTAACACGCATCCCTTGCTTAAGATAAGCGGCTTCAGCGTCAGTAAGTTTATAAGTGAATAATGTATTTAGTGGTAAGGGGATTAAAACGTCTGTATAATTTGCCATAATGAAGTAAAAATAAAAAAGTCAGTGCTCTTAACACTGACTTTTTTTCACTTTATTTAATATCTACTCTCAAGATAAATTTAGAATTAAATTTAACCAAAAGCACCTTCAATATAAAAAGCAAAACATTATAAAAAAGATAATCATTTATCTACATATCACCCAACAACCCTGACTTCAAGCCTTCATCTACTGGCTTTTTAGCTAACCAAATATTGAATAACAATTTCTTAAAATCATGTCCTTTGATTGTTCCTAAAAGTTTAGAATCTTCATACAGTTCAGTCCCTACCCCAGGTGTATACACTAAGTCATAAACATTTCCTATCGTAATCTCATTAGTAATAAACGACAAAAACTTATTCTGCTTTGCTTTTAACCTCTTTACTTCAGATACTGAGTTTGTTTTTTCTATCCCTGATTTAAAGGCTTCTAACAATTTTTTAGTAGTTATAAGATTTGATAAAATTTCCATCTTAATAGACATCGGCTGATCAGTATTGATAATTGCTTGTTCATCGTGATTTTTCGCCCCTAAATAAAGTCCCGCTGCGTATAAATCGAACCAAAGCTTTTCTCTGATCCCAGCACCATTTAGCACCAATTCATTATCTTGAAAATTAACCACCTCTGGTAAAGTTGCCTCTCCCACTTTTACTTGTGCCTGACTTACAACACTTAATAATAAAGAAATCGCTAAAAGAAAAAAATGTTTCATTGTGTAAAATATTTATAAATTAGTTAATAAAATTAAGTTCTATTTTAACCTCCTCAAACTGGCATCAAGCTCATAACCTAATAAAACCAGATTTGAATTAATCCAAATATAGATCATAAATATAAGTAATGCACCTATTGAGCCATACAATTCATTGTATTGTGAAAAATTATTTATGTAAAAGGCAAACAGATATGTAGTTACTATGACCAAAACAGTTGTTAGTAAAGAGCCTACCGAAAAAAAGCTTTGCCCCTTTCGATCTTTTGTTCCGAAATAAAACAGTATTGCCATAGTGACGTAAATCATTAGAAAAAACAAAACAAAACGTCCTATTTTAAGCCAATAAAAGAAATCTCCAATCACATATTCTCTATAAGTTTCTACTAGAAATACGAAATATAAATTAACATAGACATTTATAAACAAAAATAACGCCACAATAACAGCAACCACAATTGACACCCCATATTGTTGTACCACACCACGTGTAATCTTTGTATGATATGAGTTACTAAACCCTTCGAATACCGCATTAATTCCATTAGACATAAACAGTAGCGATAACATAAATGTAGAAGATAGTAACCCTACACGTTGCTTATTGACAATATCACTAATAATTGCATCGAAAAAAGTTAGGGTTTTAGGAGGTAATAATTCATAAAGAAAACTAAGAAATGCTTCTTGAAACCCTTCAACAGGTATGAAAGGAATGAGATTCATCAAAAAAAGCAAAAATGGAAAAAATGCCATAAACAAGCTATATGAAATTGCAGATGCCCTAATGGTAATCGCCCCTTTTATAAGTCCTCGTATATACATATCCATAAGGTCATATAACGAGAAACCTTTAAGCCCTGGAATCACAACTTTTTTGAGTAACACAATCACATAGCGTACTCCCCAAATTTGCCTTATTTTTTGAAAATCAAATTGCATTATACCGCTTTCAAACTTAAGTCTAAATTATACACCGAATGTGTAAGTGCTCCACTACTAATATAATCTACCCCACAATTAGCATAATGACGTAATGTCTCCTCGTTGATTCCACCACTTGATTCTGTCAGACATTGATCCCCAATCATGGCTACAGCTATTTTAGTATCTTCATAATTAAAATTATCTATTAAAATACGATATACCCCTCCTTCTTGTAAAACCGCTTCAATTTCCTTAAAATCACGTACCTCTACAATAATTTTAAGATCCTTATTCGTCTCTTTTAAATAAGCTTTCGTTTTACGAATTGCTTGAGCAACTCCTCCTGCAAAATCAATATGATTATCCTTCAACATAATCATATCATACAAGCCAAACCTATGATTTTCTCCTCCTCCAATACACACAGCCCATTTTTCGAGAATACGTAAACCAGGCGTTGTTTTTCGTGTATCCAAGATCTTAGTTTTAGTCCCCTCTAATAAACTAACATAATGTTTCGTTTTAGTCGCAATAGCACTCATACGTTGCATTACATTAAGAATCAAACGCTCTGCTTTAAGTATAGACAATGAACTTCCTGATATATAAAAAGCAATATCGCCATGAGTCATTTCATCTCCATCCTTCATTACAGGAGTTAATACTAGAGAGGGGTCTACAAAATCACATACCATTTTTGCAAATTCAACACCCGCCAACACTCCATTATCTTTTACCAGCAACTTCGCTTTCCCTTGTTCAGTTGTAGGAATACACGCCAAAGAGCTATGATCCCCATCTCCAACATCTTCTCTAATGGCATTTTCTATAATTCGATCAATTTCTTCTCTTAATTCCTTATCTATATTCATCTATAATTTATTTTTGTAGCTATACAAAGTTATTCATTTTTAGCATGAAAATTACACTAATAGCAATAGGAAAAACGGACGACAAGCAATTACTTTCGTTAATAGAAAATTATCTAAAACGCCTAAAACACTACTGCCGATTTGAATTAGAAATCATCAATGATCTAAAAAACAGTAAAAATATTTCTGAGAAAGAACAAAAAGAAAAAGAAGGTCTACTAATTTTAAAGAAAGTAGAAAAATCAGACTTTTTAGTAATACTCGATGAAAAAGGAAAACAATACACGTCTGTAAATTTTTCAAAATATTTACAAAAACACATGAATAATAGTACTAAAAATTTAGTATTTTTAATAGGAGGTCCTTATGGGTTTAGTCAGGCTATCTACGACAGAGCACAACAAAAAATTGCTTTATCGGAAATGACCTTCTCACATCAAATGATTCGTTTATTTTTTATAGAACAAATTTACCGTGCACACACCATACTCCGCAATGAACCCTACCACCATCAATAAAGTTTTATTATAAATGATCCGTTTATTAAAATATTTCTTTTTGCTACTAATAACACAATTAAGCATTAAAATTGTATTATTAGGAATAAGTGACTTTAACCCTTTCACTTTCGTAGGGTTATTAGCCGATAGCTTCGGCTTAATAGGAATATCCATTTTCTACAAAGATACGACCCCAAAACTCATATGGCTTATCGTTGCAATACTGATTAGTGCTATTATTAATTACTACGTAGCTTATGATATAGGTGACATATACATAGGTCATTACCACCTGTTTTTACTGTCATGTATTTTTGTTTGTAACATTCAATTTAAAGACTCCCCTATAGTATTTAGTATTACAACTAGCAGCATAGGGCTTTTTTACTTATTACTTTTTAGTTATCGACAGCTTGAAGCACACCGCGACTATTACGACCATACCAGTGACCTACTGGTATGTTTTAAATATAGTTCCTTAATATGGATACTACTATTTACTCTTGTTTTGTTCTTTCAGAAAATTCATTTTAGTAATCGCACACAACTATTTTGGTGCGGCAACAGTCTTTCAATAGGTTTTATATATGCTTCTTTTCTAACCAGCGTCGATATTCTAGGCTATAATATGATCATGCAAATAATAAGTAGTGGCTTTGTGGTTCTTCCTTTAGCTATTGCCAGCGTAAGGTGTATGCGTGTCGAAAAGAAGAAAAATATGAAAGTACTAAAAAACCTAGTCCTAACAAGCCTATTTGCCATACCTATTACCATACTAGCTAGCTTAATCTAGCTTAAAACAAAAAAACTATATTGCAGTATTTTTCTTATACGAATTATACATAAAAACTTCGTATAAATATGCCGACTAACCTGCTTTTTTCACCATAGTAAAAGAAGCTAGCAGATATACTATTTCTAAATCGTACAAAACATAATATACCCATCAAATGAAGATACTATCAATTCTACTGTTAACTATCTCTCTTTTTACAAGCCTACATGCTCAAGAACGAATAAAGGTTAACCTTTTCAAATCGACAAATGATTACATATCGAAATCATATTCTGAGACTAATGTTACTTTATTAGTTAGGGAAATAGGTAAAAATCATATTTGGTTCAAAAAATTTATTGATGACGAAACTGGCAAAAAAATCAAGAATATTCATACCTCATGGGCTATTGAATACAATGGTGACACATATTTCAATTTAGGATATTCCCTAGACTTAAATAACTGGAAAGTCTTTATTAAACTGAATTTAGAAGGAAACAGATACTGCATGAGTTTTATTGATGATAACCCCCCTAATATTATTAAAAACTCTGGAATGAACTACGGCGGAGGATTACAAGGAGCACTAATGAGTGAGTCTAGTAAATGGGGGAAATCATGGAAAAACAATAAAGGCGAACGGATTAAAATTCTTTTCATTGACCTTTTAGAAGAAAAAGTACTAAGAACAACTAGAGACCAAAAAGCTTCAGGTAATCTACTTACCAAAAGAGATCTGAAAACAAAATTTGGACTCAAAAAATCTAATGCAGAAATAAAGCAAATGAGCTTTGAGGAAATCTTAAACATAATAGCTACAAAAGAGTCTGAGAAGTAATCGAACCTGTATTACAAATTACTTATATTTGAAACTAAATAATATTTAACAAATGAAAAACAATCTATTTTACATATCTGGATTGCTAGTTATTTCGCTTATTATGCAAAGTTGCGGTGTTATGTTTGGAGGTAGTCGCTACAATGCGAATATCAAAGTAAAAGATCATCCAAATGCTCAAATTTATGCAAATGGTGAAAAAATAGGTACAGGACAAGCTTAAAAGCTTTTTGCAAGAAATGAATCTCTTCAAGTAAGAGTTGAAGAAGAAGGTTGTGAACCGAAAACTGTAAATTTTAAAGAAAAGTTTCGTATAGGAAACTTTATCCTAAGTACTGTATCTTGGGGACTAATTGGCGTTGGAGTTGATTTAGGAACTGGTGCTAGTTATAAACCTAATCATGTAAACAACCCTAGCATTCAAAAACTCTCCGATAAGGACTATAACTTTGACATAGACTACTCTGGTTGTAAAAAGAAGTAATAAAAAAAGGTGTGAATGTTAGTTTTTACACCTTTTTTATTTTTTTGAATCTAAGAATAGATACTTTTTTAAATGAAAAAAAACCATGACCGAAGAAGCAACAGAAAAACAACTATCAAAAGCATCAAAAACAAGAAGATGTATAGCTTTTTTAATTGATCAGCTATTCTTTTCTTTCTTAATGGCAATAGGAATGGCTCTATTTACTGAACCAAACTTAATCGATAATGAGGACATGAATAGCGTGAATAAGAATATACTCATCCTTATGAGTCCCCTACTAATACTATTCTTTTCTAAAGAATCCATACAAGGAATAAGTTTCGGAAAATGGGTTATGGGGATTATGGTAAGAACTGAAGCTTCGCACGAAATCCCTTCTAAAGGTAAGCTTTTACTAAGAAACCTATTTCTAGTAATTTCACCTTTAGAATTTTTAACTTTAATATCCAGTAAAAACAAACAAAGACTTGGAGATAAGGTTACTCAAACTGTAGTACTCAATAACCCTAAAAAAATAGCTCTTTACAAAAGGATTATTGGATTAATAATTTTATTCTCATTGACGTATGTATTAAGTACAATCTCTATAAACAAAACCATCAGATCATCTAAAGCTTATGAAGTAACCTCGGAATACATAGAAAAAAATGAAAAGATTGCAGAAAAATTTGGAGATATTCTAAAATATGAAAGCACTTCAAGAAGTCAAATCAAAATCAGAAACAACTATGGAAACGCTAGTATAGAGGTCCATATTGAAGGAACGAAACACACAGAAACTATAAGATTTTTCCTAAAAAAAGAACCTAAAGGAAAGTGGGTCGTGATCGAAACAGAATAACACCAACCGAAAAATTATTTTGTCGCATATAAGTTGAATTATTTTTACGTGTGTTTTGAGTATAACTTAATATATTGTGATTTTTACCATTAAAATGTATTACAATGCCTACCATCCCTTTATCACATCGTATTATCTTAGCTTCGGGTTCACCTCGTAGGCAACAGTTTCTTAAGGATCTATTATTTGACTTTGACTTAGAATTGAAACCTATAGAAGAAAACTACCCTCCACATTTACAAAAAGAAGAAATCACTGAATACTTAGCACAATTGAAGGCTTCTCCATTTGAGGAAACACTTCAAGAAAAAGAAATTGTAATTACTAGTGATACCATTGTATGGCACGAAAATAAAGCCTACGGAAAGCCAAAAGATGAAGCCGAAGCCTTCGAAATGTTACGTTCTTATAGCGGAAAAGTACACCAAGTAATTTCATCGGTGTGTTTCACTACCAAAAAACAACAAATCACAAAAAGCTATACTACTGATGTATTCTTTAAACCACTCCAAGATAGCGATATTCAATTTTACATAGAACACTTTAAACCTATGGATAAGGCTGGTGCTTATGGTATACAGGAATGGATTGGACTTATTGGTATAGAAAAAATAAACGGAAGTTATTTCAATGTGGTCGGCATGCCATGTCACTTAGTTTACGAAACCTTATTATCTATTTGTAATCAAGAAAAATAAACAATGTCTGATACTACAAAAGAGGCTTATATTATTTTATTTGATGGGGTTTGCAACCTATGCGAATACTTTGTGCAATTTGTAATTAAAAGAGATCCTAAACGTAAATTTAAGTTTGCTTCATTGCAAAGTAATATTG
>CAYYNF010000064.1:0-10486 GCA_964472695.1 uncultured Flavobacteriaceae bacterium | reverse complement strand
TTATAGCTTAGATTAAAAAATACGTTTCATATACTTAAAAGGTTAATGTTATATATCGTATTACGTTATTTTCAGCGATGTGTTGAAGGCATGATTATAGTTTTTTAATATCTTTTTGGAATTATGGGGGTATAATCTTAAGGTGTTTTCTCTGATATATTTATTTGAATTTATGGCTAATTTTACAAAGAAAAATATACTCGTTTATTTGCCTGTTACCCTTTGTCTTGTTGTGATTATTTTTCAGGTTTCTATGCAGAAAAATTATAATCTTACTAAATGGAAGGGAGGAGGATTTGGAATGTATACCGAGATGCATCATACGTATTATACTGTTGATGTTAGAACTACAGGGGTATCGAATAGGGTGTTGTATAGGGATAAGCAAATTGCGTATCAAATAGATTTGTGCAAGATATTACCTACTGATACTCAGTTAAAAAAATTAGCTACGCTCATACGAACCAAAAATAATAATCAATCAGTTCATATTGTTGTGTTAAAGCCTAAGTTAAGTGCTGTAGATATGAGTGTTTCAATGGAGAAGATAAATCAATTAACTATAAAATGAAATTAGAGGATAAACACCAAGCATTTAGTAATTACTTTCTAATTTTACTTATTTACGCCTTATTTTTCATTTCTCAGACTACATCTATAGCTCCTGTTATCAGTGTTTTAATAGTTTTTGTAGGTGTTATAACTTACATGATAAAACGATCTGTAAGTAGCCCGTTAATTTGGTGGGCTTTATTGCTTGTATTAGTTTGTAATTTTCGTTATTACTTATTAGCTAATCATTATTTGTTGTTAATGTATATGATATTTGCAACGGCATTATACTTCACATTTTCATTAAATCAAAAGGACTTTTTGTTATCTGTGAAGTATTTGGGGGCAGCTGTAATGTTAACCGCAGGTTTTCAAAAAATGATGTCACCTGAGTTTATTTCTGGTGCATATTGTTATCAGATGATACATACAGGCGTTTTCTTTAACCCAATATTTCGTGCTTTTCAGTTTCATACAGATGAAATTCGAGCAAATGAGCAAGATCTGTATCATTTTATAAGAAGTTCTCATCGATTTACAGGGAAACTTATATTCCGAGAATTGTTTAGATATGTGCGTGAGTTCTCCATTGTGTTTTCATGGACAATCATATTATATGAAATATTATTAGGTTGTCTGTTGTTGTATAAGCCCAGCTGGAAAGGCACACACATATTATTTGTCCTTTTAATACTTGGAGTTTTCTTAACACGTCCTGCAGAGGTTGGTTTTTTAACACTATTAAGTATTATAGGTTTATTTCTGACTAAAACTAATTTCTGTAAGATGAGTTATTTGATTTTGATTGCTTTTCTTTCGTCATTAATACTTACAAACCAGTCGATGACATAGTGCAGAAGTAGTAATATCTTTATATGTGGTTAATGTTGTGCTTTACGATAGATAAGTTTAGTTATTTTATCGACAAGAGCTTCTTGAGAGAATGGTTTCGATATAAAACTATCAATACCATTGTTTATACATAAATTTTTGATATTACTAGTGCTCATCGCAGATATTCCTATAATAGGAATATTCTTTATAAAGTTGTCAGCGTAGTTCTTTCGTATTTTTCTTGCAAATTGAAAGCCATCCATTTTTTGTAGTTTAATATCTAAGATGATAAGGTCATATTTTCGGTTTTCAATAATGCGTATTGCGTCTTCTGCTGATGCTACAGCATCTACGTAAAAAGATCCTGTATTAAGTAAGATTTTCATTAACAGATACTGGGTTGAAAGTTTATTTTCAATAACCAGTATGCGATACTTTTTGTTTTTGGGGAGTTGTTTAGGTTCTTCTTTTTTGTCTGGTATATTTTTGGAAGTATCTTTAGCATGTCGTAGAAAAAGTTCTATGTTAAAGGAAGTTCCTTTATTTACGGCACTCTCTACAGATATCTTACCCTTCATAGCTTTAACAATTCTATGAGCTACATGTAATCCTAGTCCTGTTCCTTCAACGTTTTGGTTGTACTGTGTAAAAGCATCAAAAATACGCTGTCTATATTCTTTAGGAATACCAATTCCAGAGTCTTCAATTTGAATACCAATATGTTGCTTGTTGCCTTTACCACTTATTCTGTTTATGCTAAGTTTAATGAAACCTTCCTCGGTGTATTTTATAGCGTTATTTAACATATTGCTGATAACCTGATAAACCCTAGTTTTATCACCGTACATATTCCTATTGATCTTAGGGTCAATGTGTGTTTGGAAGTCTAATGCATTTTTTATCATTGTAGGTTTGTAAATACGTATGATATCTTCTATAAGGTCTATTAGATCAAAATTTTCTTCACAGAAAGTAAAACTTCCCAATTCAATATTAGAAATATCAACCATATCATTAAAGATACGTTTTAAGTGTACGCTTTCTTTTACTATGACATTTACCAGCTCTTCTTGTTCGTAGTCAAGTTCTGTCTTTTTCAATAACTCGATAAAACCTTGTATAGAAGCTAATGGAGTGGTGATTTCGTGGTTTATATTAGAGATAAGGTCATCTTTAAAGGTTTCATTTTGTATAAGAATCTTGTTGGTAAATTCGATTTCTTCATTCTTTATCCAAGATTCATTGCGTTGTTGAGAGATTTTATTGAGCTTTCTATAGCTATTCGTAAAGTCTGAAATAACAATAGTTGTTTCTTCTTCAGATCGGAAAATATTTATATCACAAATCAGTTCAGTATGACCTGAAAATAAATGCACACACGGAAAATGATATTCTTTTTCTCGTGTTTCAAGTGTGTGTATAATTTCGAAAAAAGGATGTATTTCAAAAATATTTTGAGAAGTTGTCCAATTTTCAAATAGGTTTAGGTCAGAATGTGTCACAGTAC
Organism: uncultured Flavobacteriaceae bacterium; assembly: GCA_964472695.1. Taxonomy (GTDB): domain Bacteria; phylum Bacteroidota; class Bacteroidia; order Flavobacteriales; family Flavobacteriaceae; genus Aquimarina. The sequence continues at coordinate 7,593 of CAYYNF010000064.1, read as the reverse complement.
CTTCTTCATCTATTTTTAGTATCTGTGTGTTTTTGTAAAACTGTTGAAGGTTGTGTGTATTTTCCATAAAAATCTAATTAGAAAGTTCTCTAGCTATCTCGGCGAATAGTTCTTCTACATGTTCCCCTGTTTTAGCACTAGTTAAGATATCATAGTTTATTTTATGTTCTTCTAGTGTCTTTTTTACTTTAGTTTTAAAAACACTATCAATTTTATTTCCTACTACCTTCACAGGTATTTTAGGAAAATTGTTAGTAAGAAAGTCTAGTTGTGTATTGATTTGACTGAAGGTGTCAATGCGAGTTAGGTCAAAAATATAAACAAAAGTGTGACTTCCCATAAGGTAGCTTTGTTTACTATCATTAATATTCATTTCTCCTTCAGTATCCCATAGTATTAATGAAATTTCGATTCCATTATCTAAGGTGATTACTTTCTTCTTTATTTGAACCCCTATGGTTGATTGGTAGTCTTCAGAAAATGAATTATCAATAAATCGTCTAAATAGGGAACTTTTCCCTACTCCATAAGGCCCCACAAGTGTAATTTTTTTAGAGTGTTTCATTTATAAAATAATCTTTTAATTTTTGATTAAATATTTCACTTTTTTCTAGGTCTTCTCTGGATATTCCATTTTGTGCGAAATCTAAAATCTTGTTCTCTAGTATGTTTTTGGTGGTTAGGTTATAAGGGCCAGAGATTACACTTGTAATGTAAAAATTAAAGAAGTTTTGTATATGTAAAGTATACAGGTCATAAGTAATGGTTTCGAGGTTCTGAGATTCTTTTTGGAAAGCATCTTCAACAAAGCTTTTTATAGCCGTTAGCATTCCTGCAACCATTTCCTCGTCCATACTCGAATGACCCTCTCTTTTATAGTTGGCAATGAGGATGCCGGACTCTTTTTCAATAACAAATATTTCCAATAATATAGGTTTAGTAGCCTCTATTATGATTTGATCTGAAATTGAATTTCGTCTAAATATTGAATTAAATAAGTTTTTAAATGATAATGCTTTATTTATTTGGTTGTTAATTTTCTCGTTAAGTAAGTTGATTTCCGACGCTATATATTTTTTTATCATTTTACCAATGATAGGATATAAAGCTTCTACAACAGCTTCTTGGGAGTTTTCTATTTCTTTACGTAATCCTTTAACAATTAGTGCAGAAAGTGTGGTTTTCGTAAACTCATCAAGGTGTTTGTTAAGTATAGGGCGTATTCTATGAGCAACTTCTTCTTCTGAGTCAAATGATGTCTCGAGTTTATTCAGACGCTTGCTTAAGTCGGCACTAAGCTTGTGTTCTTCTTGAAGAAGAACTTCTTTAAGTAAATGTAAACGTTCATCGTTAGTCATAACTCGGTTACTCGTCCATTACTTGGTGTCCCATTTTTATTAGTAAGTTCCCTAGGTTTTTCTTATCTACTTTATTCTCATCTAGTTCATCAATACGTTCCGACAGTTTAGATTCGGTATTTGTTATACGAATGTTGATATCTGTACTTACATCGTCTATAAGTCTGTTTAGTTCATTATGAGTCTCTTCTATAAGTTGTTCTAATGCTTCTTTCTTAGCGAGAATATCACTTTTTATAGATTCAAATTCAGAGTTATAAGCTTGTATGTTTTCCCCAAAAATAAGATTTTTGATTGTTTCTATTTTTGAAGAATTTTCATCAAAAGAAGGTGTAGAAGGTATATTTTCTTCCATAATCTATGTCTAAAAGGTTAAATTCTTTAAGCAAATATAAAAGTATTGATAGCTTATGAACAACACTTTTTTATTAATTATTCATCATAATCAAACAAGTCAAATGTCTTTCCATTATAGGACTCCTATTTACAGGTAATTATAAATCTAGATATATCATGTCATTTATATTTCTAATAACAACTTTAAACTATTTATTTGATGTATTTTTGCTCAAAATTTATCAATAAATATTTCTTGTTGAAATATTAGTGAAGAGGAATATCATAAATAATAAATCAAGTTTTTTAGTTTGGAGAAACATACTTTTCCTATTGTAAAAGTGATTATACCTGCTTTTAACGAAGGAGAGTCAATAGCTAAGGTTATTGCTGAGATTCCTAATTTTGTTAATGAAATAATTGTAGTTGACAATAGTTCTACTGATGATACGGCATTGCAAGCGAGTCAAGCAGGAGCTAAAGTACTTCATGAATCAGAAAAAGGCTATGGTTATGCTTGTTTGCGAGGGATGAAGTATATTGAAGAGTTGTCTCAATTTATTGATATTGTAGTTTTTATGGATGGTGACTATAGTGATTACCCTGAAAAAATATCTGACATCATAGCTCCTATACAATACGATGATTATGATTTTGTGGTAGGTGCTAGGGTGAAAAACTTACAGGAACCAGGTGCATTAACCCCTCAGCAAGTGTTTGGGAATTGGTTGGCTACTTTTTTGATGCGTTTGTTCTTTAATGCTACTTATACTGATTTGGGTCCTTTTAGGGCTATTCGTTATAATAAGCTCTTAGAAATGCATATGGAGGATAAAACCTATGGATGGACCGTAGAAATGCAACTCAAGTCATTAAGACAAAACTTAAGGTACAAAGAGGTTCCTGTTCCTTACAGAAAAAGAATAGGTACTTCCAAAATATCAGGTACTTTTACGGGGACTGTTTTAGCAGGCTACAAAATTTTAAGCTGGATTTTTAAATATAGTTTTTTTAGATAATGGAAATATTCGTTTTAGTTCTTTATACTCTGGCAATGATTATCCTGTTTTGTTATAGTCTTACACACTTGTCAATATTATTTAGTTATCTCAAAGCAAGAAAAAATCCCCCTACTGATGAAGTTTCTGTTTTTGAAACAGCTGAGGATTACCCTGTAGTAACCATACAGTTGCCTATATATAATGAGATGTATATGGTTGAGTCATTGTTACAAAATATAGTTAAACTAGATTACCCTAAAGATAAACTTGAAATTCAAGTCCTTGATGATTCTACAGATGAATCCGTTACAATCACTCAAAGTAAAGTTGAAGAACTTCAGGGGTTAGGGATACAAATACGTTATATTCATCGTACGAATAGGCAAGGGTTTAAGGCAGGGGCTTTAAAGGAGGGGTTGGCTATCGCTAAAGGAGAGTATATTGCTATTTTTGACGCCGATTTTTTACCTAAGTCAGATTGGTTGAAACGTACTATTCCTTATTTTAAAAACTCTAAAATAGGTCTCGTTCAGACGCGTTGGGCACATACAAATCGTAACTATTCATTGCTTACTAAAATTCAGGCTTTTGCTTTGGATTTTCATTTTACCCTAGAGCAAATGGGGCGAAATGCTAGTAATCATTTTATTAATTTTAATGGAACTGCTGGTATATGGCGTAAGGATTGTATTCTTGATGCAGGGAATTGGCAAGGAGATACTTTGACAGAGGATCTGGATCTTAGTTATAGGGCACAATTAAAAAACTGGAAGTTTAAGTATCTAAAAGAGGTGGAAACATTGGCAGAGTTACCTGTAGCAATGAGTGCAACTAGGTCACAACAGTTTAGGTGGAGTAAGGGGCCTGCTGAAAATTTTAAAAAGATTTCTAAATCTGTGCTGAGAGCTAAAGAATTATCGTTTACAGCAAAGGTTCATTGTTTATTTCATCTCTTAAATAGTTCTATGTTTGTTCTGGTATTGTTGGTAGGGATATTAAGTGTGCCTTTGTTGTATATAAAGAATAATAATCCATTATTAGCATGGTATTTTAATATAATGGCATTTTTTGCAACGGGATCATTCATATTTTATGTGTCTTATTGGATCAGTTATCGTGAGATTCATGGAGGAGGGGTGAAAAATTTTACTAAGTATACGGCTTTATTTCTTTCCTTCTTCTCTCTTACTATGGGGTTTTCTATGAATAATTCTGTAGCAGTAATTCAGGGGCATTTAGGGAAGAAAAGTGAATTTGTAAGAACTCCTAAGTTTAATGTTCAGGCTATTGGGAAATCTTGGAAACAGAATAAGTACTTGAGTCGAAATCTTTCTAAAACTACCATTATGGAAGCGCTTTTAATTGGGTACTTTGCATTTGGTTTGTATAGTGCACATAAGTTAGAAGATTATGGTTTGTATCCTTATCATGCCATGTTTCTTTTAGGTTTTTCCTATGTGTTTTTTAAGTCAATTACTTCAAGAGCTTAGTTGTAGATGAAGTTTTTGTCGGTTTCCTTTCAGTATTTTTTAGTTGCACTGCTTGTAGTAATCTATACTTATGTAGGGAACTTTCTGGATCGGTCAGATTTTACCCTATTGATAAGCCTTGTTTTTGTCTGTTTTCTGTCTACGTATTACCTGGTACATTACAGTAAGCTCAGTTTTTTTAGCTTATTTGTGATAGCGTTCTTTTTTCGATTCCTTTTTATTTTAGCAATTCCGAATTTTTCACAAGATTTTTATCGTTTCATTTGGGATGGGCGTATGTTGTTTTCGGGCTATAATCCTTATGAAACTACACCTTTGTCATGGATTGAGAAAAGTCAGTTTCCAGTTGGTCAGGCTACACAGCTATTTGAAGGGATGGGTAATCTTAATGCTGGTCATTTTACCAATTATCCGCCAATTAGTCAATTTGTATATTGGTTAGCGGCTGTTTTTGGGAATGCCTCTATTCGAATAAGTGTTGTGGTGATGCGTCTAGTTCTTATTTTTTCAGATGTTCTGATTGCGTATTTTGGAGTGGATTTGTTAAAGAGAATGGAGTTGCCTAAACGTAATATTTTGTGGTACATCTTAAATCCATTTGTTATTATAGAGATTGTAGGGAATTTGCATTTCGAGTCTCTTATGGTATTGATGTTGTTGCTTTCTTTGTGGAGTCTTCATCGAGGGAGTTATTATGTATCTGCTTTTTTCTTAGGGTGTTCAGTTGCTGTTAAGTTAATTACCTTGTTGTTAATTCCTTTCTTTTTGACTTATTTTTTAAGAAACTTTTTTTGGAAAACCTTTTCTTTTAAATTGTGGTTGCGTTACTTATTTTTTGTAATCATTGTTGTAGGGGTATTTGTAGTTACTTTCTTGCCTTTTCTTTCGTCTCAGGTTATATCTAATTTTACAGATTCAGTAGGTCTCTGGTTTGGGAAATTTGAGTTTAATGCTAGTGTTTATAATCTAGTAAAAGCATGCGTTATCTATATAGTTGGTTGGAATTTACCAGCTCAAATAAGTTTTGTTCTAACATCATTTACATTGATTGTGTTGGGTTATCTTAGTTTTTTTAGAGGGAATTATGAGTTTTCAACATTGTTAGGGGGTATGTTGTTGGGATTTACAGTTTATTTGTTCTTTTCATCGACAATACATCCTTGGTATCTTACCACTCCATTATTGGTGTCGCTGTTTACTCCGTATCGTTTTTTGAGATTGTGGACTTTAACTGTTTTTTTGAGTTATGCTGCATATAGGAATCCCGATAGTTTTAAGGAAGATGTGTTTCTTATTGCTGTAGAGTATTCTTTAGTTATTTGTTTTTTGATTTGTGAACTCTTTAATTGGCGTATTTTGAGGTTTGTTTCAGGTGCTGTAGGGAATTCGAATCCGATAGTTAAATTTATAACTCGGAGATTCACTAAGGCTTCGAATGAGAATTGGAAGTGTTAGTTTTTCTAAGCTATTATAGCTTTACGGCAAAAGCATGTTGAAATTTTTCGTGTATTTCTAATAATGCTTTATCAGCTTCTAATCTTGAAGAGTATTCGCCTATCCAAACTTTGTAGTTTGGGGTTTCAAATTTGATATCACATTTCTTGCCTTCATAGGTTTCTTCAAACTCCTTTTGAACTTTTTTAGCCTCTTCGTAGTTACCGTAGTATAGTTGTATGGTGTAGTTGTTTGTGTTGAATTGTTTTAGTTTCGATTGTAGTAGTTGGTTGATCTTTGGAGTTATATCTTCTTTTTCTTGACCAAAGATTGTAGGTGCTACAAGGATTGTTGATAAAAGTGTAATTTTCTTTATGAGTTTCATTGTGAGTATTTTTGTAAATATATCTATTATAACGAGTAAATCCGTTCTTTTTGTTATTTAGAATTTTTATAAATTAGCAATAGACCTAATGCTAACTTTTTCTTAACCGACTTTATGTAGTACTTTTGCTTGACCAAAATATTAAAATAAAGGGGCAAAAACTGTTCCGTTTTATAGATGTTAATTCGATAAATCAATATGAAAAAGGTAGATCACCGAAATTCAATCTCTAGACTATTACTTTTAGGTCTTGCGTTTCTTCTGACATTTACAGCTATTGTGCCAGCTCAGGCTCAGGGCGATGCAAAGAAGGGGAAAGAGTTATTTAATTCACTATGTGCCGCTTGCCATAAGCGCTACAAAAAAGCAACAGGTCCAGCACTCTTCGGGGTTACCGAGCGTCATGACGTAGAGTGGATTTATAAATGGGTGAAGAATAGTTCTGCCTTAATTGCTTCAGGTGATGCTGAGGCTATTGCTATTTATGAGGAGTACAATAAAACTCCTATGAATGCTTTTCCACAACTTTCTAATGCTGATATTGATAATATTTTAGCTTATGTAAGTGAGCCTAAAGCAACGAAATCAGCTGCAGTAGCTCCGTCAGCAACAGGAGGGCAGGCTACTCAGGGAGATTCTTCTATGGTTGAAAGTCTTGCTCTAGGGGTTTTGTCAATCGTATTATTAGTGCTTGTAGTAGTACTTTTCTTAGTGAATAAAACATTGAAAAATTTCGCTGCTCAAAATGGAATTGAATTGCCAGCAGAGGATAAGAGAAAGCCATTATGGAAAGCTTACTTAGATAATACATTCTTACTAATCGTTACTGCAATTTTCTTCTTGTTAACGGCAGCTTATGTTGCTTACGGTTTCTTGTCTCAGGTAGGAGTAGATCAAGGATATGAGCCAATTCAGCCAATCCACTATTCACATAGAATTCACGCAGGTGATAATAAAATTGAATGTAAATATTGTCACTCTTCAGCAAGGGTGTCTAAGCATTCAGGAATTCCTTCGTTAAATGTTTGTATGAACTGTCATAAGTCAATTGGAGAAGTGGCTGATGAAACATTAGCTGAAGGGAAAGAATACGGAGTAGATTATAATAAAGAAATTCAGAAACTATATAAAGCTGTAGGTTGGGATGCTGATAAACAGGCTTACACAGGAGAAGGTAGTCCTGTAAAGTGGGTGCGTATCCATAATCTACCAGATTTCGCTTACTTTAACCACTCTCAACACGTAGAAGTTGCTGGTGTGGCATGTCAAAAATGTCATGGTCCTGTAGAGGAAATGGAAATTATGTATCAATACTCTCCATTAACAATGGGTTGGTGTATTAACTGTCACAGAGAAACAAATGTGAAGGTTGAAGGAAATGCTTACTACGAGAAAATTCATGAAGAATTATCTAAGAAGTATGGAGTGGATAAGTTAACAGCTGCTCAAATGGGTGGTTTAGAATGTGGTAAGTGTCACTATTAAGAGAACGTATCGTTCTTTTAATTGAGATCCTTGTAAGCAATTATTAATAAAAAGAAGCAAATAAGTATATATATGTCATCAAACAAGAAATACTGGCAAAGTGT
>CAYYNF010000063.1:0-10754 GCA_964472695.1 uncultured Flavobacteriaceae bacterium | reverse complement strand
TCAGAGCGTATCGGATGGTGGCTCAGAGGTGGCGGGTTCTTTGGGTACGTTAGATGACCATATTTGGAAAATATACAACAACAATCTTAACCAATATCTACCTTATTTAATCTCGTGTCCATTAACCATTCTTTTAGGGTATAAACTATACAAAAAAATAGGAAAACTTAACTTTACACGTGCCTGTATATCCATAGTTCTGGGTAGTATAACCATGTTTTACTTTAAGAAACCAAATGCTAAACTACTTAGCGAAATGATTACCCTAGACTCAAAATGGAAAAGAGATGACTATTTGAATATGATGTTTAAAAAAGACCACTTTTTCTCATTAGAGTATTTTGATTTAAACTATTTTACAGGAATTATGGTAAGCATACTTTGTTTTATTATTCTAAAATACAACACAACAATTCTAGATAGAATAAAGAAGATTATCAAATAAGTAATTCCCTTGAATAACAACCAATTCAAATATCACAGAACTTACACCAAACACATATTTAACAAAAAAGAACTTATTTTCCCTGCTACATCAACTACTCAAACAAACTTAAAATACGCCCCACCATTGCTTTTAGGTTGTTTGTGATAAGGTTTACAAACTCTTCTTTATTTCCTGTGGTTTGTGCTACCTCCAAGGCATTGTAATACGCTAAACGGCTTTGTACGTCGCCTTTTAATATTGCTATTGGGTAGCCATGTTGTAATAATATTAAATTCATTAATAGGCGTGAAGTTCTCCCGTTACCATCAATGAAAGGGTGTATCGTTACCAACCTTTCGTGCATTTCTGCGGACAACTTTATAGGGTGTAAGCTGTCTTTGTAGGTGTTGTACCAATCAAACATGGCTTTCATCTGCTCGGCTACTAAATGCGGCTGAGGTGGTACGTGTTTAGCCCCACTGATGATAACAGGTACTTTTCTGTACGTTCCTGCATTGGGTTTATCTATACTTTCTAAAAGAAGGCTATGTATTTCCAAAACGTCTGTTTCCGTAATGCTATTTGGTACTTTGGCTACTGCCTTAATATAACCTATAGCGTTACTATGGTTAATAGCTTCCAAATGCTCATTTAAAGTTTTACCTCCTACAGTTAGCCCTTTTTCTATTACTATGGCGGTTTCCTGTAATGTTAACGTGTTCCCCTCTATTTTGTTGCTCTCAAAAGTATATTCTATCTCTAAAGCCTTAGTTATTTTAGGGTGTTCCGTTTTACGGTATTCGTGTAAGCGTTGGTTTAATGCTTGTATTTCTTGGTATGTGTCGTCCATTTTTATTCGTTTGAAGCATTTTTTTATTGGTGTTTAAAAGAGAAATTCACCAACTAATATCGTACATTTACACTATTTTCCTTACAATTTTCCAATTGTCTAAAATCCTCCTACAAACCTAACACAATATATACACACAATCTCACTCACATCCTAATACCTTCAAACTCACTTTAATCTCAGCATCCAATTTTCGTGGAAGCCTAAGCCCAATTACTAAGTTGTTTAAGTTAAAAAATAGAAATAATACCAATAAAACTCGTATTTTTGCACCTCTAATTTTCATTTACAAAAATTACTTTTCAACGTGCCTATTTCCCAACAAACTATCGATGCTGTTTATGACGCTATTCGTGTAGAAGAAGTCATTGGAGACTACGTACAGTTGAAAAAATCGGGAAGTAACTTTAAAGGATTAAGTCCTTTTAGTGATGAAAAGAGCCCTTCATTCATGGTATCTCCTGCCAAGCAAATTTGGAAGGATTTTAGTAGCGGAAAAGGAGGAAATGCGATTTCGTTCCTAATGGAACACGAACACTTTAGCTACCCTGAAGCGATTAAGCATTTAGCAAAAAAGTATGGCATTGAAGTACAAGAAACCCAACAAACCGATGCTCAGAAACAACAATCGAGTGAGCGTGAAAGTATGTACTTGGTTAGTGAATACGCCAATAGCTTCTTTCAGCAACAGCTACACAACACAGACACAGGGAAAGCCATTGCACTAAGCTACTTTAAGGAAAGAGGATTTACTACTGAAACAATCAAAAAATTCCAGCTAGGATACTCACCTGATGTATGGGACGCATTGACTAATAGTGCTATAAAAAAATCCTATAAACTAAAATATTTAGAAAGTACAGGACTCACCATTGTAAAGGAAAACAAACAATTTGACCGCTTTAAAGGAAGAATTATGTTTCCTATTCACTCCATGTCGGGGCGTGTACTGGGGTTTGGAGGACGTATTTTAGGAAATAATCCCAAAGCAGCAAAATACCTTAACTCACCCGAGAGCGATATTTATCATAAAAGTAAAGTCCTTTACGGAATTTACTACGCTAAGCAATCTATTGCCAAAGAAGACAACTGTTACCTTGTAGAAGGATATACCGATGTTATTCAATTTCACCAATCAGGGATTACCAATACGGTATCCTCATCGGGAACCGCACTAACAAGTGACCAAATACGTCTTATTAATCGACTTACCAATAACATCACCGTGCTATTTGATGGTGATGCTGCTGGAATGCGTGCGGCTATACGAGGAATTGACCTCATCTTAGAGCAAGGGATGAATGTACGTGTATGTACGTTTCCTGATGGTGAAGACCCTGATAGTTTTGCTAAAAAACATTCAGAAGATGAAATCAAAAACTATTTACAACAGAATAGTCAAGATTTCATTCAGTTTAAAGCAAAACTACTTCAACAAGAAGCCAGTAATGACCCTGTAAAGAAAGCAGGAGTAATCCGTAGTATTGTAGAGAGTATCTCGAAAATTCCCGATCCTATTCAGCGTGAAGTATACATACAAGAATGCTCGGCTAGTATGGGCATTTCAGAAGAAGTACTCTTTAGTAGTTTAGCACAAACCAATGCTAACCCTCAGCGAAAATCAAGTCCTAAACCAGCACAAGCCCCCCCTACTTACGAAGCGCAACCTTTGCGAATTATTAAACCAAATACACCTTCTAAAAAAGTAAATACGCTATATGTTTTAGAGCGTACTATAATTGGTATTCTTCTCCTTTATGGCTCAGAAGAGCAATCTTTTACAGAGATGATTTACAAGGAAAGTGAGGAAGGAGAACTCCAAATGGTACCTGAAACTTATAATTCAACAGTGTACGAAAAGGTATTTTTGGACCTACAAGAGGATGAGATTGAATTTTCAAATGAAGCTTTTAAAGAAGTCTATTCAAAACTAATAAACGCTTACAACCAAGGGAATCAGTTTCGCATTGATGCTTTTATGCATGAACTTTCTCCTGAACTAAGCACAGAAATTAGTAATATCCTTATGCAAGATGAAAAGTATCGTCTTGATGACTGGCAACGTAACGAAATCTATGTAAAATCAAAATCGAGTGTTGTTGCCGACTATACCGTGGATGTTATTCTAAACCTACGTCGTAAGCTTGTAGACCTAAAAATAAACGATCTTATGGAGCAGATGAAAACACCTCCACAAGAAGAAAATCCACCTATAAACATCACGGAAATTCTGCAAGAAATCATGGGGTACCAGCACCTAAAACGTGTACTTGCTGAACAATTGAACAGAGTTTTGTAACTCTAAAAAAAGGGAAATTACGCTAAAAAACACTTATTTACAATATCTTTGACACAAAAAAATATTATAAATGATTTATACGTTTGTGAAAAAATTGCTGAAAAATTAATAGGTGCCAATACTCCTGAAGAAAGAGCTAGTGGGATAAGATGGTTAACAAAGTAGGCTTCATTCACCTCTAGAGAAACAATAACCAAAAGTGACGTAACTAAAGCACTACTTTTCTTTTTTGAGAACAAAGAAAATTTGCCTGAGGAATTTAAAAGTGATCTAGAGATAATTGCATTAGGTCTTTTGAGTGATGAATTGAAAAAAAATGGTAGCACTGGTCTTTTTACGGAAGATTTTGAAGATGACGAACTGATTCCTAAAATTATAGAATTATTACCTGATGAAGAGCAGCAAAAAAAAGGAAGAGCACTTATAAAGGCTATCGACAAAGAATTAGACAATAGAAAAAAAGCTAGAGATATTTATGTAAGCGAAAACACTAATAACGCTGACATATTAAAAGCTATTGCAGGTATTAGGCTAAAAGGAATACTTGACCGTGACTTTGGAGCAATAACTCGTCAAATACAATATAAACACAAACTATCTGAAGAAGAAGCTTTAGGGAAACTCCAAGAAGTTATTGAAAACTTTGTTACAACCCCTGATGCCTACAAAGATTCATTAAGTGAGACAGAGCACAAAAGAGCATCAGTGAATCTACTTTATTACATATCAGTAACTGATGGTTTTGAGGAAAAACCTGTTGACGAAACATATATTACTGACAAACTTAAAAGACATCTTGAGGAGCAGTACACAATAGAAGGTAAAAGTATTAGAGATGCTATCTACCATGAGTCACTTCGCATCGATAAGGAAATGACACCCGAAGAGAAGAGAATGAACACGCCTCTTAGTTATGGCTATATTGGATCGGTAGAGACTAAACTTATAAGCGAAGAAGATATATGTAGGAAAACTGTTGAAACACAAAAAGACTATATAATTTCAAAAATAAAAGAGTACCTTATTGACGACCATAATTTGTATGATTGTTTGACTAAACTGAATGAAAAATTAAAAGAAAACAGTAGTAACACTAGAAGTAAAGACCTTGACAATGCTTTAAAGATTATTGTTGAAGACTTTGCTGAAAACCTAGAGGAATACACTACTGACTTAGACGAACTAGATAGTGCACTTATTCGCTTAAAGGTATTAAGAGCTCCAATATACGATATAAAAGATAACCGTGATGATTTAGCAACATCCATTATACTAGGAGATCGTTTTTTACAAGCTAATGCCAGAAGAAGAAACGATCTATCTGAGTTAGCAGAGGTTCCAAATTTGAGAAACAATCCAATGTTTCTAGAAGAATTTAGAATATATGTCCAAGACGAACAACAAAGGTTCTATCGAGAATTCAGAATGTCTGAAAAACAGTTTATGGAATCCTTTATCGATGATATTAGTAGATCCAAAAATGCATTAGATACTATACAAAATCTTGGTATAAAATATTCAAATGCAAATGGTTATCCCCATAATGATGTGAAGAAATACATAAAAGGTAAAATACATGAATATTTACAAACACCTGAAAGAGAAAGAAAAAACAAATATGGCGAAACTGGAAGTTTAAAATTTGAACTTGCTATTTGGAAACTTTTACGAGACTGCCATAATAGATATTTAATGGATTATCTGAAGGGTGATGATATTATTGAGCGACACAATGAACTTTTACCTGATAATAAAGCTATTCGCATGGAAGGACAAGACCCTGTAAGCTTTACAATAAAAACCATGAATAATATATGCTGCAATAGAGATAATAAAGCAATACTTAATAAAAAAATACAAGCACTAGAAATGCAATTACTAGGAATAAGCCCGACTAGTGCAATCCAAACTCATAGTGAAGAAGAAAATAATCAGAATAGACGAAACCAACAACAAACAGCTAAAAAAGCGAAGAAGAAAAAAAGATTTTCTCTCTTTGGATAAAACACTATTTCATGATAGTCATAACCAAATCCCTCTTTGTTGACTCAAAGAGGGATTTTCGTATCTACCTCCCCTATTATTACCACACATAGATAAACCTATTCAAAACGTCGTAAATTTTCATCAAAAAAAGTTGATCTATTGTACAGCTAAATTTCTTTCTGATACTTTTGGTCTGTGCTTATTTATTGGTTTTAGATCAAGAGTATATTAAGATAGGAATTCAATAGATTCTGCTAAATTTTCGAAAGGATTTAATTCCATTTATAAGTAAACTTGAAGTTCTACAAAATTCTAAAAAATAATTAAATAAAATAGATATTAATAAACAAAACATCAAAAAAATATGAATATACCAGAAGAAATTGCAGAAATATTAGCTCTAGCAGTAGAGCGTATACCTGTATCTATACCAACAGAAACCCGTAAAGAAGATGAAAGATCTAAAGGATTCGAACAAGCTGAAAACGATCGAATAGACGATTTACTTATTTTAATTCATCACCCCTACTTATCTGAAAAGATTGCAAAAGAGATAAAACAAGGCACTTATCAAGGAGATACAAATTCTGAAATATACAAAACAGTTCATAAATTACTTCACTTTCTTGGGGAAGAAAAATTCAACACCCTTCACGATTTTATATTGAAGGAATATTTAAATTCTTGTCCTGAAGAGGTTTTAGAAGCACTTGAGAGTAAAACAGAAGCCAAAGCTAGTGAAGACCTAGTTATGAATGACCCATTTTTAAGATACACTTATGGTAACTTAAATGTAGGTCTTCAACTTAAATTGAGTGAAGTTATATGGGCAAAAAAAGCAGATTTACAACTTGGTGATCATATAGAAGATCTAAGGTATGTAAATCTTAAATCATGTGAAACTCCGGCCGTACCCAGAACAGGTATAACAGAAGGAAGTCCTAGAGTGATTGGTTTCAATACACCAGAATATATTACAGCATTACTTAATGAAGTACGTGCTTATAGGATGACGCAAATAGAACAAGAAATTTCACCTGAAGAGTTAACTACCCAAGACCGACGCGTCAGACAAAGACAATTAGAACATGATATGCTAGATGTTTACAGGACTCTAACCATATGCCCTAAACAGTGTATGACTGCTATAAGTGAAATGAATGAGGGTACCTACAGAGGGGAAACGAAAAGTACCGTGTATTTTGTATCTAAACTGCTTTCTGATGCTCTTGGAACGAATGCTATGTTCCTTCCTCAAGCTGTGTTAAATGTCTACTTAAATAGTATACCTAATATACGTAAGGGACGTACAACCATGCTAGGCTTACACAAAAAAGTAGATAAAATTCTAAGAGGAGGGGTAAAAGATGTTGATAAGTTATATAGAAATAATCCACATTTCTATAGGATGGGATCAGAAGTTTACAAAGCTTTATCTACAGCAACTGAAAGATTTCCAAATGTAGAAAGAATTCGAAAAATAAAGACTGAACACTTTGCTAGAGAAAGATATAAAGCGATACAAAGACGTGATAGTATTGAACCTCGTAAACGTAAAAGTGGTCGTCGGATCTCTATGTAAATAGAATCACTATGTAAAAATCTTAATGTGGTCTAAAAAATTTCACTATGCTACAATAGTCGGTATAAGATAATCATTTTAAGTAGTGAAAGTATTATAAAAGTTTATTCTTAATTTATTCCAGATTCTTTCACTCAAGAATATAATAAAATCTTGATAAGTTAAATAACCACAAGCCCTCTTTGATTATTCAAAGGGGGCTTGTGCTTATAATACTGTAAACATAAAACAAATACCTGAGAATTATAAGTAGTCTTTTTAGAGTTGATAAAAATGATTTGTAAGTCATTTTTCTTATGACAAATGTGTATTTTGCAAACTCATAAATTAAGTTAAACTAACACCATGTCAAATAATTTAAAAGACACAGCCCTAGAGGAAGCTGTTCAAGAGCAGTCAATCTCAATTATAGATTTACTATTAAGCGGAGGACCAGCAGGAATTATAGTAATCTCGGTACTATTTATCTTACTTTTTATAGCCATCTATATTTACATAGAGCGTTTCTTAGCTATTAAAGAAGCTTCAAAATATGACAAGAAGTTTATGAAAAAGATTAAATCTTTTATTGTGGACGGTAAAGTAGATGAGGCTTTAGAATTATGCGAGAAGGAAGATTCTCCTGTATCTAGACTTACCGAAAAGGGGATTTCTAGAATAGGTAGACCTCTAGAAGATATTAACTCAGCTATTGAAAATGTAGGTAGATTAGAGGTATATAATTTAGAAAAAAATGTGAGTATTTTAGCTACTGTTGCGGGAGCTGCTCCTATGATTGGTTTCTTGGGAACTGTAATAGGTATGGTTTTAGCCTTTCATCAACTATCAACAAGTGATGGAGCTCCTGATATGGGAGGACTAGCCGAAGGGATCTATACTGCCATGACTACTACAGTAGCAGGATTAATTGTAGGTATTGTAGCATATATAGGATACAATCACCTTGTAGTTAAAACAGATAAAGTAGTGAACCAAATGGAGCGTACTGCTATGGATTTCCTCGATTTGTTAAACGAACCTGCTTAGTATTATGAATTTACGAGGAAGAAATAAAGTTAGTCCCGAATTTAGTATGTCTTCAATGACAGATATTGTCTTTTTATTACTAGTGTTTTTCTTGCTAACCAATCCTTCTATGACCCCAGAAGCACTTGACTTAGTATTACCAAAAGCAAAAGGTAAAACAACAACTACACAAAAGATATCTGTTAGTATTAATAAAAAACTTCAATACTACGTAAATGCGAAACGCATTCAAGAAAACAAACTTGAACAGGCACTAAACAAAGAACTTAGCTCAGAAGAAGCTCCTACAATTATCCTAAGAGCAGAAGAGGGAGTACCTATTGAAAAGGCTGTAAAAGTAATGGATATAGCTAATCGAAATAAATATAAAATTGTACTAGCTGTAAAACCTGAATAAACGCTATGTCATACTTAGATACACCTCATAAAAAGAAATCTTTAGCCATTACAGTGCTTATTCATGTATTGCTTTTATTACTCCTATTTTTGGTGGGATTTGCCCCTAAAGAAGATGAATACGATGGTGGCATTGCTATCAATTTTGGTAATACTGAAGTAGGTAGCGGAAAACGATCAACTACTTCAATTGTTAAAACAGCTCCAAAGGTAGTACCCTCTAAACCAGTTGCTACTCCTGTTGCAGAAGAAAAAGTGATTACTCAGGAAAGTGTTGAAGCACCTGTTATAAAACCTAAACAGGAAGCAAAAACAAACGTAGTAAAAGAGAAAACTCCAATAAAAACTACGGAAACTAATAAAACCGAAGCCACTCCTGAAAAACCTGTAGAAAAACAACCCAACAAAAGTACACTCAATATGCTTAATAGCCTTATTGGTGCTAAATCAGATGGAAAAGCAACTGAAGGTGATGGTAACGAAAATAAAGCTGGAAATAAAGGTAACCCTGAGGGTAGTGTTAATGCTAAATCTTACTACGGAACAGGAAAGGGTTTGGATGGTGATGGGAACTATAGATTAGGAGGAAGAAAAGCACTAAATAAAGAAAAAAATGTCCCTGAATGTAACAAAACAGGAACAGTAGTAGTACAGATTATGGTTAATCAACAAGGTGAAGTAGTGAAAGCTACTCCAGGTGTAAAAGGATCTACTGAAACTGCACCCTGCCTATTAGAACCTGCCAAAAGAGCTGCTATGGCTACAAAATTCAATAGCGACCCCAACGCCCCTACTATGCAAGTGGGAAGTATTGTATACACTTTTAAACTTTCTCAGTAACCCATGACGTACCAAGAAACTTTAGACTGGTTATTCAATCAGTTTCCAATGTACCAAAAACTAGGTAAACAAGCCTATAAAGCTAATCTCAGTAATACTATAGATTTGGTTCAATATTTAAACCACCCTGAACAAAAATTCAAATCTATTCATGTAGGAGGGACTAATGGGAAGGGGTCTACAAGTCACATGCTGAGTTCAATATTACAAGAGGCAGGCTATAACGTAGGCTTATACACCTCACCTCACCTTAAAGATTTTCGGGAACGCATAAAAGTCAATGGGGTATGTATTAGTGAAGATTACGTTATTGAATTTGTAGAACAACATCAAAGTTTTTTTAACGAAAAACAACTATCATTCTTTGAAATGACTGTAGGTATGGCTTTTCAATATTTCGCAGAAATGCAAGTAGATATTGCCATTATTGAAGTTGGGCTTGGCGGAAGGTTAGACTCCACTAATATCATTACCCCCGAAGTTTCTGTAATAACAAACATTGGACTAGACCACGTACAATTTCTAGGAGATACACATGAGAAAATTGCTTCAGAAAAAGCAGGAATCATTAAAAAGGATATTCCATGTGTAATAGGTACAAGTTTACCCGAAACAAAAGTAGTGTTTGAAACTAAAGCAGAAGAAGTAAGCAGTCCTTTATATTTTGCTGAGGACAACCAATCCATCCCCTTAGAAACCGATCTCAAAGGGTACTACCAAGAAGAAAATAAAAAAACAGCTTATACCGCTTTAAGCTTATTGAAACAACAAGGCTGGAGAATTTCTGATAACGCCATGAAAAACGGATTTGCCAATGTAGTGGCAAATACTGGTTTACTAGGTAGATGGCAAATACTTGAGAAAAAACCTTTCACTGTTTGCGATACTGCTCATAACAAAGAAGGGTTAAGTATCGTATTACAACAAATACAAGATCATACCAAGAGTAAACTACATATTGTTCTCGGAATAGTATCTGACAAAGATCTAGAGCGTATTTTACCCTTATTTCCTAAGGATGCTCAATACTATTTTACGAAACCTAAGATAAACCGAGCACTTTGTGAGAAAAAATTACAAAAGTTAGCTACTAATTTTGATTTAAAAGGAGATACGTACAGCTCGGTACAAGAGGCTTATTCTACTGCTAAACAAGAAGCTACAATTGACGATATGATTTACATAGGAGGAAGTACTTTTGTTGTCTCAGAAATAATTTAATTTTTTTTTAAAAAACACTTGTATATCTAGAAAACACTCGTATATTTGCATCCACAAAACCTAATGAATTAGGGGTGATTAGCTCAGTTGGTTCAGAGCACCTCGTTTACACCGAGGGGGTCGGGGG
>CAYYNF010000062.1:0-10874 GCA_964472695.1 uncultured Flavobacteriaceae bacterium | reverse complement strand
GATATTAATTTTGCTTATCACTATCATTACGTTTATTCATTCTTCTACTACGATTTTGCTTTCTCATTTCCTCACCAATTTGATTAGAAGCAGCAAAAGAAGTAATCATATCGTTTAGCATATTGCTACCCGCTTGTGGTGAGTTGGGGAGTAGTATTAGGTTGCTGTTGGTTTCACTACCTACGGACTGTAGTGTATCATAGTGTTGTGTAACTACAATTAGTGCACTGGCTTCTTGTGAGTTTATACCTACCTTATTTAATACTTCTACAGACTCTTCTAATCCACGAGCAATTTCACGTCTTTGGTCTGCAATACCTTGTCCTTGTAAACGCTTACTTTCAGCTTCTGCTTTTGCCTTTTCTACAATTAGTATACGCTGTGCATCACCTTCGTATTGAGCCGCAATTTTTTCACGCTCTGAGGCATTGATACGGTTCATAGCTTGTTTTACTTGTTCATCTGGATCAATATCGGTTACTAAGGTTTTAATGATATCATATCCGTATTCTACCATAGCATCATTCAGCTCTGATTTTACAGCAATAGCAATATCATCTTTCTTTTGGAACACGTCATCTAAACGCATCTTTGGAACTTCAGCACGTACTACGTCAAACACATAAGAGGTAATTTGATCATGAGGGTAGTCTAGTTTATAGAACGCATCATATACCTTACTTTTAATAACCTTAAACTGTACTGATACTTTTAGTTTTACAAATACATCATCTTTCGTTTTGGTTTCGATAACTACATCCAATTGTTGTATTCTCAAACTTAATTTTCCTGAGATACGATCAATAAAAGGTAATTTAAAATGAAGTCCTGATTGACGGGCACTATGGAACTTTCCAAAGCGTTCTATAATGGCAGCACGCTGCTGTTTTACGGTAAAAGCCGAAGTAGCTACTAAGGCACCTATAGCGATTAAAATAAAGGTGAATAATCCGAACATAAATTTTATAATTTTAATAATTGTAGCATCAATATATAAAAAATGTTCCACATGGAACATTTTTAAAAGGATTGTCGAACTACTGATCGAGATCTATTTTTATTTTTCTGATTTGTTGAATTGGAATTACTTGAATTAGATTTTCTCCTAATTTTCAAAGGGATTATCATTCTTCCAAGATTTAACTTATTAGATGTATTACTTTCACCTTTTACTTCAGGGTGGGAGTGTCTTTTTTTGAATATACGATTCAACAATTCTCGAAGTCTTCCTTTTTTACGACTGGCATTTTTTTTATTTCTGTTGAATATATTGAAATAGTCTTTCTTCTTACTTGATTTATCTGATTCTTTAAATCTCAGAGCATAATTATCAACTTCCTTTTTCTTTTTCGATATATAACCTGCTGTAAACTTTCTTATATCTTCTTTAGAATTAAGATTGGCTTTTTGATATTCTCTTTTAAAGTCAGCTTCTATTTCATCAGGTTTTAGTAGGTAACTTTGTTGATTATAATCTAATAAATATGCTGTTGATAGTTCTTCACTATGTGAACTAATATGATTGTAAATACTTTCTTTAACACGATCTACAGCAATATCATAATCTAGTTCCACTTTGTTTATAAGATCACTTTTTATAAACTGGTATAGTTTTTTTGAGTCTATTTGACCACTATCATTACATATCTTTTTTTGTATTTCTTTGATAACAGGGTTCTCTCCTAAGTAGATATCAAAAGTGGTTTCTTCTTTAAAATTGTATGCTCCTTTATCGAAGACAGCATCACAAATTTTATTAACTATTTCTGAAATATCATACCCTTTGGTATTCATATTTCTTAGTTCTCTAAGTATTGATTTTTCAAGAGCCATTCTTTGCTCTAATTCATCCCTTACATCTGTAGATATACCATCACTATAAGGTTTAGGTAAATCTATAGCAGCTCTAAATACCAATTGTTTAATAGGAGTGTTACATTCTCCTAAGGCACTTTCCAGTTGTATCAATAGTCCCTCTTTCAGATCATTACTACTCTCTTCACTATTGAAAGTATCATTAATATAGTCTAAGTAAGCTTGATATATGTTTTGATGAGATATATCGGTATCTTTAGAATCCATTAAATCGTCTAGTTTGTCAGTGAAAGCAATCAAAATGTCTTCCTCGGTATTTTTCATAAAGTATAGTGTTATATATTGAAATACGAAGGTAAATACATAATGTTGCAATAAGTGTTTGTAAATTAGTTATTTATTGTTGTGCTTATGAACCCATATAGTTTAAAAGATAAGCAACAAATTATTTCACTAAACTTTATTACGAATTATTTTGTATATGGCTAATTACGTAATGAATTTTTCAATTTAGTCTATAAAGTCTATTTTCAATGGTTTTACAAATAATTTATATTGAGAATAATTGTTTACGAAATTATTCGTGATAACCTCTACTAGAAAATAGTATAAAAGACCTATCTTAGTGATCGAAATAATTTTAAACTTTAATTATGAAATTAAACAAACTTAGTGTTTTTGCACTTGGTGTTTTAGCCTTGTGGAGTTGTAAAGAAGATGATGACATCAATTTTATAGACTTACTTGATGTACCTCAAAACACAGCTGAGGAGGCTCGTCTTGACACAGAGAATGTAGAAGCAGGCTTAATTATTGAAGGAGCTACTCTTGAAACAGGTACGCTTACCCCTTCAGGTGATATTAGTTTTGAACTAGATGATACTAGTTACACAGGATTACAGCAACTTGGTTTTGGAATGGAACTTACGGTTCCTGATAACTATGCAGGTACTTACTTACAACTTGTAGAGGAAGACGGTACTATGTCAGATAATTATTTCAACATACCAGTAGTAAGCTATGATTTTGAGATGTCTCCTAAAACACAAACCAAAAACAAGAAAAAGTCACATACTTCTATTTTTGAGGCACACGCTAAAACGAAACGTGTTGGCCAAGATGAAGAAAATGTAGCATATATTGACGTTAGCTTTGCAGAGACTATTTCAGAAGGAACTTTCTGTTATGTACTTTGTATTTATGACACCGAAGGAAATATTAGTGCTCCTACAGAGGTTTGTGTAGAAATCGAAGCTTTCGGAGGAAATGATGCTCTTGTAGGATCATGGAATTTCGTGAAGAATGAAGAATATAGAGATGATGTTTACGAAGAGACTTTTACAGCTGGTGTTGATGATTGTGAAGAAGCTTCATTAACTGCTGAGCAGTTATGTGACTCTGAAGCATCATTAAAGGATGAAGAATGTTATAGTGAGTCAGGTGTATTTACCATTAACGCTGACGGTACATTTGTATTTGAATATCAAAGTACGGATGACTCTTATGAATATAACTATAATATGGATATAGAAGCCTCATGTTATTACTATGTTGAAGAGGTAGAAGAAGGAAAACTTTACGGAAATTGGTCGTATAACGAAGAGGAGAAAGCGTTTTTCTTAGTAGCTACTTCACGTGAGGTTATCTTACACACACAGAATGGAGAGCCTTATGAGGATGATTACGATGATCTTGATTTCCCAGAACTTATTGTTACTGGAGAAATTGATACACTTACAAGTACTGAGTTGATTTTTACGGATGAGTATGAAGATGGTGATTACGATTACGAAACTGATACTTTGACTGACTATACTGTTAAGCACGTAATTCACTTTTCAAAATAAGTGAAAGTACATTATATAATTTCAAAAGCCCTAAACATTATGTTTAGGGCTTTTGTTTTTTAGGGTAACATGAATAATATCATAGTAAAAGGAAATTCTATTTGTAGTTTATTGTCACAAAGTCACCTATTATTTTTAGCTATTTTAGTTTCTTTTTCTTTTTTATTATATCTAGCCATTGTTTTTTAAGTATCTCATATTTTTAGTATCTATTTTCGCATAAAAAATATTATGCCATTATTTAGAAATCTCTCTCATCAAGAGACAACCCCGTTAGTACAGGGAGCAACGCTAACAAATAGAGTTCCTCGATATAGAGGAGAAGGTAACTCTCCATATCTTAAGTTATATACTGCACATCCAGAAAGTGAATTAGGTAAATTAGAAAAAGCAGTGCGTCAAGCTCTTTTTACACCTAATCAACAAGAATGTGTACAGAGTGCATATAGCCAATCAACGGATAAAGATGAACTTTCATATGTTATAAGGTCAAATATGTATAAGGCGGCATATGATGAAATAGATCAAAAAGGTTTAAAAGAAACTTTTAAAACATTTTTAAAGGAGAGGCAACATGGTTTGACTGATGCTCAAGTTGTAAATGTAGCTAAGTTAGCTGCCCAATATTGTAAAGATGAATTTTTAAATTCTTTTTATGAAGAGTGGAATATGTCTAATTTACTTGGTAGGTTAAATGAATTTGAAAGAGTAGTACATTCACAAAGTACAATGGCTGAAAGAGTAATTAATGGTACATGTTCAGAATGTGGTACATTAGATAATGTATTAGGTTTTTTGACTCTTGCAGTTCAACAGAACCATCCAAATCCTTTAGTAGCACTAAGAACACAAATGCCACTACTTGTTAAACAACGACAAAGTTTAGTGAGTTCTAGACAAAAAACTGGTAGAGAACAAGGGAGGGCTACTAATAGATCCAATAAACGAAGATCCTTTGGGGTTTAATATTAATGAGATATATTATCTTTTTCATAACTCGTATAAAACATATATAAAAAAGAACTCAGTTATGAATTCCTTTTTATATATGTTTTATGTTATAATATCAACGATTTTAAAGTTCTCTACTGATCGAGGAAATATCTTTACTGAGTATTGTTGCCCTTTCATTGATTTGTAAATTAGGAGTCTTTTTTATCCTCTAATTTTATTGATAAATTTTAATATTTAGAGAAATCATGGATAATTCAACACCAGAAGATCGTTTCGTAAATAATATTCTGAATAGAGATACTTCATTGTCACCTCATGACTATTTCAATGCGAAATTATTACAGTACATTAATGAGAAAAATAGTAATTTAACTGTTACAGATCGAGCCTTAACAAAACGTGAGGCATCGAAAAAGTTGTATAACTTTTTACAAGAGCGTTTTTATAGAGAAAGGTATGTACCACAACATACAGAAGAATCACTTCGTAGTTGTAAGGCGTGTTTAAATGCTATTGAGCATATAGGAGGGGTAATCAATGCAGATTTGTCATCTTGGTTAGATAATCAGAGAGCAGAGTTAGCAGAGCTAGGTAGATCTTCGGAAGAGGCAAAAGAAAGAATTAGGACACATTTTTTTGAAGACTCTAGAGGACAACAAACTTCTATCTCACCATCAGCACCACCTTTGGCTGAGGTATACCCAGAAGATAAAATTCCTTCTTTAGTTTCTCGTTCAGGAATTCTAACTGTTCCACCAGCAACTACAGAACATGATTTATCAGGTTTTGCCCCTAGGGCAGGACTTAGTACTTCGGGAGGAGGTTCAGGAGGGGTGCTTCCTATTGCCACTCCTGTAGGTGATTTGGAATTGACTAGGGGTAGGTCGGTATCTGATATATCACAAGATGTAACTGATGCTGTAGAGATAGTGGAATCAAAACCTTCAAGAAAGATCAGAATGTAGTGTATAATGTTATCTGTAAACTATACTTTTAATATAGTTTACAGATAAATATTTTGTACTAGATTTAAGTTGATATGAAAACTTATGTTATGCACTAGATTTAATACTAATTGAAAATTATTATGTGGTATATAAGTTGGATTATTTTCTCCTTCTACAAGAAGCATAATTCAACTTATCTGTACGACAAACAATGATTCAATTAGTATAATTTTCAATATAAAAAAAGTTATGGGATCAATTTTAGACTTTCTCCGTAAGAAAAATAGACAAAGACGTGTAAGACGTCCAGTATTGGCAGACAGAGAGGTAATCTCTGATAGAGATGATAAAGGTTATCTTAGGTTAACAGATTCACCAGAAAGTCAAATAGGTAATTTAGAGGGTAAAATAGCAGATATATTAATCTCTGAGCATGTCATACGTAATTTAGATTTATCTAATCTGTATTTAGATTACTTACGATCATTAATTGATGTTAATCAATTACAACTTTTATTCAAAGCTTTTATAGGAGATAATAACACACTTTTTCAAGTATCAAATCAAGATAAACTTGATCAGGTAGCTAATTGTCTTGCGACATATTACTTAGGAGAGTTTCAGAGAGCTCTTTATTACAATTTACAAGAAGCTAGAATTCATAGCTCGTCAAGGTATAGTCATAGTCATTTGGATCCTGATTCAGATATGTGGAGAGGTGTTAGGCAGGATGTGATTTATAGTGCTAATTCAAAATGTGGTCCTGTTGATAATATATTGAGATATTTGATTATGGCAGTTGAACAAGGTAATATAGATGATCCTGTAGCTGCATTGAGGCAGCAAATGCCAAAACTAATTCATAATAGAGAAAACAGAAGCAAAGTAAACGCAAAAGAACTAAGAAGAATGAGAACTTATTAGGTCTGATAAAAGCAAATTCAGTTGTAGATTTCCTTTTTTGTTCCACGTGAAACATTTCTGTTTAACACAACTATAGTAGAAAGAGAATTAATAGATACGTGAAATATTTATTTGCTATAAGCTTCTTTATTCTAAAGATATGTGTTTTTTTAGTCAATTAATCCATATGTTTTTAAGTGGGTTTGGTATACATTTGTTGGTATAAATAAATTAAAAACTATTATTGATTATGAAAACTCCAGAGATGCGTTTCGTAGAGAGAATTGCAAGATTAGATTTGCCTTTGTCTGAGCAAGAATTAGAATCTTCTATTCAATATTATACTCAAGCAAAATCAGCAATCAGACTAACAACAAAATCATCAGCTCAATCAGAGGGTGAGAATTCAATATTAAGCGACTTATATAAGCACTTGTTCAATAAATTTAAAGAAGCGGTACAAAAAGAATCTACAAAATTCTCAATTCGTGATCGAAAAATGTACTTAGATGCGATTCAATATGTGGGTGCTAAGGTATATAGTAACACACGAGATTTATCAAATTGGTTAGCATCACAAAGATTTGAAATTGCTGAAATTGAAAGATCTTTAGAGTATGGAAACGAATCACAAAGTGTATACGTCTCGGGAAATTATACAGCTACTAGTTCAATAGCTTCAGGGGTGTCGCAACATAATATTGATCCATTGGCATTCAATACTCCTATTAATGTAAGACCATCACAAGTTAATGCGACAGCACCAACAGCTCCTGAAGTCTACCCAGATCTATTACCAGCTTATCCTTCACACGATTTTCAAGCTTTTACGGCATACTCAAGTACATCACTAGTTCATTCTTCGTACGATTCACAAGCTTCTGCTCCGTATCCAGATGCACCACCAGCTTATTCTTTGAATGATCCACATGCTTCACGAGTTTCAGGAAGAACAGCAACTGCACCACCGATAGCACGACCAACTGATAGTTCTGGTTCGAGAAGAAGAAATGGGCGTCCGAAATTTCCTTCACATTAATATAGGCTTTAGGAGTTAGATAATCGAATTTGTTATTATGCTATACAGGGCTTGTTCATAAAAAGTATTTACGTTTTAATTCGATTCAAAAGAGTTATTTCATTGTCTCGATTTCTCTGCTTTTTTGCTAGAAAATACCTCCGAGAGAATATAAATAGCCTCTAATTATTTTTATGAACAAGCCCTGTACCTTGTTTTATTTGTCTTTCATCGATTGTAAAAAAGGTTTTTGTCTTTTATTCAGTTGTTTATCCGTTTTAGTTTGTTATTATTGTTATGGTACGTTTTTTTAACCTTTATTTTTGGTTTTTAATAAGATATCTATCAAAATTTTACGTGGTATGAGTATATGCAACAATTCTGGATTGGGACTCTTTATTCCTGATGATTCAAATATATGGGATTTACAAAAAATTAATCATTTATATCGTCGGGTGGCTTTTGGTATTTCCCCTAAAAAAACCAATACCTTATTATTAAAATCACCTTCAGAGGTAGTAGATCAGTTAGTTGATGAGTCATTGTCTTTAGAGTTGCCCCCAGGTCCTGATTGGATGCACCTTGGTAATAAGGAATTACCTAATAGGCCAGGAGCACTACGTCGTCTTATGCAACGTTCGTTTGTAGGAGATTGTCAGAAAAGTACCTTACATCAGCGAATGGTTATGTTTTGGATGAATCATTTTGTTATAGAGATACAAAATTTATCTCCTCAATATTCAGCTCAGTATTTGTATGAGGTAGTTTATCCAAATGCTTTAGGTAATTTTAAAGACTTTGTACATAAGGTAGGTATTAGTTCGGCAATGTTGGTCTATCTTAATGGAAATCAGAATAAAAAACAAGCACCTAATGAGAATTACGCACGAGAATTGTATGAGCTTTTTACACTGGGTGTTGATAATGGATATACTCAAAATGATATTGTTGAAACCGCTAGAGCTTTAACAGGGTATACTCTTTTTAACGCTTCGGATAATACACTTGTTTTTAGGAGTACACATTTTGATACAGGAGAAAAAGAAATCTTTGGGCAAGTTGGTAATTGGGGATACGATGATGTTATTCGAATTTTATTCGAGACACATTCATTAAAAATCGCTCGTTTTATATGTAAGAAGTTATATGCTTATTTTGTGAGTCCTGATGTGAATGATACTATTGTTGAGCAGTTAGCTAGTACATTTGTAGATAATGACTTTGAGATTATACCTGTTCTCAAACAACTCTTTAAGAGTCAGCATTTCTTCGATGAAGCTACTAGAGGGGTTCTTATCAAAAGCCCTGTCGATATACAAATTTCATTAATAGTAGAAACGGCTTCTCGTTATAAAAATGCAGGGAGTATTACCACTCATTTTGCAAGTAACGCAGGTAGTACAGGACAGAATATTTTGAACCCACCTGATGTATCAGGATGGCAAGGTGATTTGAATTGGATTACATCTAATTATCTTGTGATTCGATGGGAGTATATGAAAAAACATCTTAAAAATACATCTGACTATAGTTTTAATCCATATGTGAATTTTGTAAAGGCTTTATTCCCTGTAAATACTACTGATGCTCGTATGGTGTCTCGTGGCATTATTGATTATTTTATAGCACAACCTTTAAGTGATGAGTCGGAATATGATGAGGGCTTTAACTATTTCGCAAGTAATGTACCTGAAAGTTATTTCGAAGATGGTACATGGGATCTTGGTTATCCTGAAATAGGAGAGCAGGTAGTTGACTTACTAGGATTTATAGTTCAAATGCCCGAATTCCAATTAAAGTAGTGGTTATTTCCATAGAATGAGATTAATAAATGTCAGTGTTTGTAAAGTTAGATTGACATTATTACAGTTTATTTAATACTTAATATAAAACAAACCCCATGAAAAATAAGATACCAAACCCTAATATAGGATGTAATCATAAAGAACATAAACAATGGAATCGTAGGTCTTTTTTACAAGCTATGGGAATTGCTAGTGGTTCAGCATTTACCCTAGGTCATAGTAGTATTATGGCTTCTCAGCCTAATGAATTGACAAATGCTATCAATAATGCCGATACAGATCGTGTAATGGTGATTGTACGCTTGGGAGGAGGAAACGATGGACTCAATACTATTATTCCTACTTATGATTATGATATTTATAAATCGAAAAGACCTAATATTGGTTTTGAGCAAAATGAGATTACAGCAATAAATGATGATCTTGCGATACCAAATTATGCCACTGGGCTAGAAAGCCTTTGGGGAGAAGGTAAAATGAAGGTAATTCTTGGGGTAGGTTATGAAAATAGTTCATTATCTCATTTTAAAGGTTCAGATATTTGGGCAAAAGCCACAAAGGATCCTCAGGAGGGTTCAGGTTGGTTAGGACGTTATTATCAGCATGTACACCCTGATTTTTTATTTGAACCACCAGAAAAACCCGCTGCAGTTGTTATTGGAGGAAGAAGACTGGAGTTTAATGATGGGGATGTGAATTATGCGTTTAGTGTAGGAAGTCCTAATAAGTTAGAGGCTATTGGTAGTTCGGGTAATAGGTATGAAATTAGTTCTAATGAAGGAGGTTGTTTGTACCAAGAGAAATTGAATTATATACGAAGTACAACCAATAATACATATTCTTATGCGAAAGTAATTTCAGAGGCTTATAAATCAGTAAACAATGCGATTACTTATACAGATAATAAATTAGCAAAACAGTTGAAGATTGTTGCTAGGTTAATAAAAGGAAATTTAGGAACTAAAGTATATTATGTAACTTTAGGAGGATTTGATACTCACAATAATCAACGAGTAAGGCATGAGGCTTTAATCACTGATTTATCTAATGCTATTAAAGAGTTTTATGAAGATTTAGCAGATGCAGGATGGGATGATAAAGTAGTTTCATTAACTATTTCAGAGTTTGGAAGAAGGTTAAAGGAGAATGGTTCAGAGGGAACAGACCATGGAGCAGGTTCTTGTAGTATGTTATTTGGACCAGTGTTTAATGATAATGGTGTAATTGGTACACATCCTGATTTGAGTGCAACAGATCGAAGAGGGAATTTAGTGCCAAATACAGATTTTAAACAACTTTATTTTAGTGTTTTAAAGGATTGGATTGGTGTAGAAGATAGTGTAATAGATAATACTTTATTACAACAAAAAGTGGATTATCTCGATATGGATTTTGAACGTAAAACTTTAAGTAATTTAGGTTTTACCTCTCAAGATAAGTTTACTTACGAAGTGTATTATCAAAATGAAAATACTCTTGTAAATATTTATAATGAAAAATCGGCTCATATCGATGTGAGTTTGTATGATTTGGCAGGTAATAAGGTGGTTACACTTAAGAATGAATTTGTTTCTCAAGGTAATAT
>CAYYNF010000061.1:0-10878 GCA_964472695.1 uncultured Flavobacteriaceae bacterium | reverse complement strand
CTAAGCTACGTTTACTGCGTTAGCGGGGTGCAAATATACATGCTTATTTTGATTATGCAACACTTTTTTTAAAGTTTTTTTTTTAATAAAAGCACCTGAATTAAACACAAATAATTTATTTACAGATACTTAAAAACACACATAAAATTCACTTATAAAATGACAATTGTTTTGTGATAACAAAGAATAGCACAAATAATCATTAAACTAAACTTACACAAAACAAAAACAAGACCTCTCGCAATATGCAAAAGATCTTGTTTTTTATTAGAATAAACACCTTAAACTACCTTAAAGTAGCACCTAATTGCTCCGTAAAAGCTTTCTGCAATTTATTCATAATTTTATCAATTTGCTTATCAGACAATGTCTTATAATCATCCAAAAGTATAAAACTTAAAGCATATGACTTTTTACCTTCTGGCAACTTATCACCCTGATATACATCAAACAACTGAACCTCTTTAAGCATTTTCTTTTCTTGCTTAAAAGCAATATCATGAATTTGCTTATAAGTAACCTCATCATTCAGCAACAATGCAAAATCTCTACGCACAGGTTGAACTTTCGGAATTTCCGCAACTTTAATACGTTTTGCCTTCAATTTTCCTACAATAGATGTCCAATTAAAGTCTGCAAATAACACCTGCTGCCCTATCCCCATTTCTTTAACAACCTGATGACTCACTACACCAAGCTCTACAATTTGAAACCTTCCTTGCATCAACTTGATCCCCTCCTGTAAAGTAGGGTGATCAGATGGCTGCACCTGTAAATTTGAAATACCTAAACGCAACAAAACATTTTCTACAATTGACTTTAAATAAAAGAAACTTACAGGTTCCTGTGACTGCAACCAACTTTGTGAAGTCTGATTACCTGTCACAAACAAACTTAAATGTTTACACTCTCTTAACTCCCCCCCTTCTTTATGGTAAGTTTTCCCAAACTCAAAAAACTTCAAGTCTGTATTTTTCCTATTTATATTATAAGATATCGCCTCTAACCCCGAAAACAACATTGACTGACGCATTACCGACAGATCGTTACTTAATGGGTTAATAATAGTCACATTTTCCTCTGCAGATAACGAAGCATCTTGAACAACATACTTTGGGGTTGTTAGAGAATTACACATAATCTCAGTAAAAGCCTGTGCCACTAATTGATTTGAGACCAAATCTTGTAATTGATAATCTTCAATCTTATTCACTTGTGCAATTGAAGCATTAATTTTAGTTCCGTAACCAATATTATTATAACCATACACACGTAAGATCTCTTCAATCACATCTGCCTCACGCTGCACATCATTACGATAAAAAGGAATTACCAAACCTAAACCTGACTCGGTTACACTATTCACCTTAATTTCTAAAGATGCCAAAATACTTTTAATGGTTTCCTTTGGAAGTTCTTCTCCAATTAATTTAGCTGTGTTCTCAAAAGAAAGAAAAACCTGAAAATCCTCTATTTTCTTCGGATATAAATCATCTATCTCACTCGTTACAATCCCCCCTGCAATATCACAAATCATTACCGCTGCCAACTTCAAAGCATACTTAGTAGTATTCGGGTCAATTCCTCTTTCAAAACGAAAAGAAGCATCCGTATTTATTCCGTGTCTTTTTGCGGTTTTACGCACACTTACAGGGTTAAAATAAGCACTTTCTAAGAAGATCTGCGTAGTTTTCTCGGTTACTCCAGAATCTAACCCTCCAAGCACACCTGCAATACACATTGGAGTATCACCATCACAAACCATAATATCCTCTTCGTGCAACTCTCGTTCAACACCATCTAAAGTAACAAACTTAGTACCTTGTGGTAATTGTTTTACTGAAACTTTTTTAGTTGAAATCGTATGCAAATCAAAAGCATGCAATGGCTGCCCCAAATCATGCATTACATAATTCGTAATATCCACCACATTATTTTTAGGTATTAACCCTATAGCCTTCAACCTATTTTGCAACCATTCTGGTGAAGGTTTCACCTCAATATCACTAATTACAACCCCCGAATAACGTGGCACCAACTCATTATTAACAACCTCTATAGCTACTTTATCAGTACGCTTATCTACTTTAAAACTACTTACAGAAGGACTAATAAGCTCCACATGGTTTTCAAGCTGTAACAAACCTGCTTTTAAATCACGTGCCACCCCCCAGTGACTCATTGCATCAGCACGATTAGGCGTAAGTCCAATTTCAAATACCTGATCAACCTCTATATTAAATACTTGAGCTAATGGCACACCTGGCTTAAGATCACCCTCTAACTCCATAATACCTCCATCACCCTCACCTAAACCTAACTCATCTGCACCACAAATCATCCCAAAGCTCTCTTCTCCACGAATTTTCCCTTTCTTAATTGTAAATTCTTCTCCGTTCTGATCATACAATTTAGTTCCGATAGTCGCTACTGCCACTTTAAGTCCTGCAGCCACATTAGGAGCTCCACAAACAATCTGTAAAGGTTCTTCACCTCCTACATCTACTTTAGTAACACTTAATTTATCAGCATTACTATGTTGTTCTCTTTCTAAAACATGACCTACAACCACACCTTTAAGTCCTCCCTTAACACTCTCAAAGTCTTTAATCCCCTCAACTTCCAGACCTAAATCAGTTAGTAAATCACCTGTTTTTTCGGCTTCCCAATCCAGTTTTAAGAACTGCTTTAACCAATTGTAAGATATCTTCATATTCTTTGTGAATTTTGAAGCAAATATAACAATAGTTAATAATGGGACATCATACTAAATATAGAAAGTTTTCCTGCACAAAAATCACAATCTAAAAACACCCCCTATTGATTTTTACTTATCCACACTCCTACCTCCCCTAGTAAACAACCAACACAAGACAACTAACAGATTTCCAATCCACAACCACTATATGAATACAGACAAAATTTCTACCTAAAACTTCACCCCTTATCTCCATAATTAATTATCTTTGCAAAAAACATCATCTTTTTTATGAAGAAAAAGTTAGGACTGGAAGACCTTGGAGGCTTTGTATTCTCAACAAATGAAAATTTTGAGATTGAACAAAACTCAGGAAAACTAGAAACTTTACCACCAAATGAACAACAATTAGAAGCTCATTTTAACAAAAAAGGAAGAGCTGGCAAAACTGTCACCATCATCAAAGGCTTTATTGGTACTGAAAATGACCTAAAAACATTAGGAAAACTTCTAAAAACAAAATGTGGTGTAGGAGGATCTATAAAAGATGGAGAAATTATTATTCAAGGAAACTATCGAGATAAACTCGTAGAGATACTTCAAAAGATGAAGTATAATGTGAAAAAAATCGGAGGATAACCAAACTAACCATTTGACTTAGGTTTTACACAAATAACAAACAATATCACACAGTCATAACACTATAAACTTTAATACTGACTTACTTTTAACCGAAATCAATTGAGACCTATTACTCTAATAGATCTTTTTAATTTATATAAGATGACTACAAAAGAACAAGCAAAAACACCTACACTAAGAGTAGGTGGTGTACCTGAACATTTTAACCTACCTTGGCACCAAGGAATTGATGGTGGAGATTTTGAACAAAACGGTGTAAAGGTATCGTGGGAAGACTACCCTAAAGGAACAGGACAAATGCGTTCTAAACTAAAAGACGATGAGTTAGATGTAGCGGTAATCCTTACAGAAGGGGTAACTCAAGCAATTGCAAAAGGAGAAATTGACGCTCGTATTGCACAGGTATACGTACAAAGCCCTTTATACTGGGGAATCCACGTAGCTGCAGACAACACCAACATCCAATCATTAAAAGATTTAGAAGGTAAAAAAGTTGGAGTAAGTCGTATCGGCTCAGGATCAGACCTTATGGCATCAGTTTGTGCTTTTGAAAACGAAAGTAAGCTACCTGAAACAGAGGAGAAGATAATCTTAGGAAATCTTGACGGACTTACTGAAGGAATTCAAGAAGGAAAGGCTGACTACTTTATGTGGGAACATTTCACAACAAGACACCGTGTAGATTCAGGAGAACTAAGAAGAGTAACTGACTTCCCTACTCCATGGGCACCTTTCGTGATTGCTATTTCTGGAAAAGCACTAGTTGAGAAAACCGAAGCTGTAGAAAAAATGCTAGAAGTGATCAATGCGAAAACAGAAGCAATGAACGAGCTTGTAAATAAAGCTTTAGAAGCATCTGAAAAAGGTGATGAAAGCTTATTAGATCAACTTGCCGAAGAATTCACAGCGAAATACACTAAATATTCTACGAAAGACATCAAAGACTGGCTACAATTTACAAAGTGCCAATGGAGTCAATCACAAGTTCCTGCACAAACTCTAGACAAGGTACAAGCAATCTTGGTAGAAACAGAACAATTAGGTACTGAGGAACAAAAGACCAGTACAGACTTAACAAGGACTTTTAACGCTAGTCGATAACAACATTGACTACGATGCTTCATTAACAAAAAGCACACCTCTTAACTAAGAAAAAAGCCTCAACAATACAAGCACAAAATTCGCAAGTCAGAAAAAACCTTAATACTTAACTTATACCAATTGAAAAGTTCTGATGTCATATATTAAGCCTGTTCTTTTCTCCTGGTAGTGCAGAAGAGGTTTTAACTATAACTAAGATTATATTTAAAATTTCTTCCTTTTTACTAAGAGAAAAATCAACTTATTTACAAGAAAAACAACAATTCAATCGGTGTTACTTCCGAGGAGAACTAATAAAGATCTATTAGGATAATAGATCTTTATTTAAATTAATAAAAAATGCCTAAAAAAAAACAAACTGAAAAACCTACATTAAGAGTAGGTGGTGTACCTGAACATTTTAACCTACCTTGGCACCAAGGAATTGATGGTGGAGATTTTGAACAAAACGGTGTAAAGGTATCGTGGGAAGACTACCCTAAAGGAACAGGACAAATGCGTTCTAAACTAAAAGACGATGAGTTAGATGTAGCGGTAATCCTTACAGAAGGGGTAACTCAAGCAATTGCAAAAGGAGAAATTGACGCTCGTATTGCACAGGTATACGTACAAAGCCCTTTATACTGGGGAATCCACGTAGCTGCAGACAACACCAACATCCAATCATTAAAAGATTTAGAAGGTAAAAAAGTTGGAGTAAGTCGTATCGGCTCAGGATCAGACCTTATGGCATCAGTTTGTGCTTTTGAAAACGAAAGTAAGCTACCTGAAACAGAGGAGAAGATAATCTTAGGAAATCTTGACGGACTTACTGAAGGAATTCAAGAAGGAAAGGCTGACTACTTTATGTGGGAACATTTCACAACAAGACACCGTGTAGATTCAGGAGAACT
This sequence comes from uncultured Flavobacteriaceae bacterium, assembly GCA_964472695.1. Taxonomy (GTDB): domain Bacteria; phylum Bacteroidota; class Bacteroidia; order Flavobacteriales; family Flavobacteriaceae; genus Aquimarina. The sequence goes on along the minus strand of CAYYNF010000061.1, from coordinate 5,544 downwards.
AAGAAGAGTAACTGACTTCCCTACTCCATGGGCACCTTTCGTGATTGCTGTTTCAGAAAAAGCACTACGCGAAAAACCTGAAGCTGTAGAAAGAATGCTAGAAGTGATCAACGCAAAGACACAAGCGATGAACGAGCGTGTAAATAAAGCTCTAGAAGCATCTAAAAAAGGTGATGAGAGCTTATTAGATCAACTTGCTGAAGAATTCAAGGCGAAATATCCAAAATATTCTGCACAAGACATCAAAGACTGGCTACAATTTACAAAGTGCCAATGGAGTCAAGCACAAGTTCCTGCACAAACTCTAGACAAAGTACAAGCAATCTTAGTAGAAACAAAACAATTAGATGCTAAACAACAGAAATCAAGCACAGATTTGACGAGAACTTTCGAGGCTAGCCGCAACAACAACTTATTCACTAGTGCTTCATTAGCAAGAGGACATAGACCACTTGACCAACAAAGGAGAGCTACAGCAATTAGGCAGACACAAAAGTCACAAGCTACTAGAAAACCTTCAAGATCTATCTAATTTCTTATACGATTTACAATTCTACAAAAGTACTTTCCAACCTTTCGTGTTAGAAGGTACTTTTTGTCAATACAGAATTCAAGTTATAAACGCTAACTCATGTTTTTTCAATAAAATAATTACCTATTTTATTAGCATAAGCAACCCCTTTTCTATCTACATATTTCCTAAACAATACTGATAAAAATAATAGGATAATCAATGTCATAATTGACACTAAGAGTTTACTCGTAAATGTTGAATCTAAAATCAAGACAAAACTTGTAAACGAACACATTACTGGCAAATGAATTAGGTATAAACTAAAAGAAATACCACCTAACCAATATGGAATTTTTCCTGACAAAAACTTTTTATAATAGGTATTTCGTAAACAGGAATAAACAATCAAAACACTAATAATAACATTATGATACTCATTAGGCACCCCCATAATAGACATAAAACTCCTACTCAATAAAAAAAAGAATAGCCCCCCTATAAAAACAGGTGAGTTGTATTTATGAATTTTCATCTCAATCACCTTTAACTTCTGTAAAAATTTATGATTGAAAGAAGAATGATCATAATCACACAATACATGTCCAATAACAAAAGCAGACAACCAAATTATTTTGAGCTTGATTATTATCAATATTATTACTGAGTAGATCAAAAAACGGCTTTTATTGTGTCGCACTATACCAAAAATACCAAAAGTAAAAAGTGAACCTAAAAATTCATTTTGAATAGTCCACAATACAGCATTATAAGTAATACGCCGACTGTAACTAAAAAACGTATCGTACACTCCCGTTTTTATGGCATTATAAAAATTCGGGGGAAATGCATAAAATGAAGCTAACCACCCTTGATACCTCTTGCCTAAAAAATTCGCTAATGTAATATTATACATAAAATCGAGTTTTAATAACAGATATGAAAATATGATAGATGCCATAACAGGAAACAACAATCTAAAATACCTTTTCGTAAAATACCCGATTAGAACTCTGTCATAATTCATATTTGATTTAAAGAATTTAATCGAAATGACATAAGAACTCAATACCCAAAAAACCCAAACAGCCAACCCCCCATCTACAAAGAACTGAAGACCATTTATCATGGAAACTTTTAATACAGTTGGTAAATCTAAATAAGATATCTGTCGTATTAAACTTGAAAACTCATCTATAAAACAAGTCATTTTTAAGTGATTAAACACCACCACTAAAGCTGCAACCCCTCTTAAACCTTCTAAATATCTAATTTTACACATATCCACTTAAAAACTATATTTCCCGTTCTAGTACAAAATAGTGCAACTTATTCATACGGCAAATAATAATTCAATTAGATAACTAAACACAACCTTTTTAACCTAATTGATTACAAACAATAACACACTGAATTACAAAAAACAATGATTTATAACACTCTAAATACTATTCCCAAGATATATACACTAAAAAAACAATACCTTCACAGCTCAATAAACACATATAATTATGAACACATATGAGGATGAATACCAAAAACTAAATCATATATCCAATAAATGGGAAGAAAGAGGTTTACATGTAGGTATGGCTTTTGGAGGGACTGGTGGTACTATTGGGGCTGCTTTGCTCACCGCAAGTGTTGCTAATCCTGTAGGGGCAATGATAGTTATGGCTGGAATAGGGGGACTTTTCGTAGGGGCGCTTGCAGGTGGCGGAATAGGAGCAGCGATTGGTTACCACTGGATCGGTAAACCCAAACAGAGAGAAGCTGCAAAAAACAACGTCAAAAAACAAAATGCAAATAGAAGAACTTTAGACAACACACGTTTCAAAGAAAACAGTATTGATCGTACAGTAGATATAAAACAAAGCCCCAGCCCCAAACCACAACAAGAACAAGGAACTAGAATTAGAATATAATTCTATACTATCCCTACGAATGACTTAAAATAATAGTCGTCAGCAAGAAGAATACCCCAAACAAAAAAAGTATTTAGGGTATTTTTTTACATATACGTTATCTTAAAATAATAGCACAATGTAACGTATTGTATCCTAAGAAAACTACACTAACTACTAAGTCTGACAGCACAAACTTACCGATTTACAAATAAATACAGGTATTCTATAGAATCAAAAAAAATGTCCTAGTGAATCAAACCACTAGGACATTCAAGAAATTACGAATAAAATAACTTCTAAGTTACTTCAATATTGCTATTAGCAAGTTGCTGCTTCAAATAAAGCTTCAACATCATTTAATTCTAAACCGAATGCATCAGCAACTGGCTTGTATACACACTTACCTTCTGCGATGTTGATTCCATTTTTAAGGTGAGCATCTTGTGCACAAGCTTCTTTCCACCCTTTGTTTGCTAAAGAAACTACGAATGGTAAAGTTACGTTTGTTAATGCTAAAGTTGATGTATAAGGTACTGCACCTGGTATATTCGCAACACAATAGTGAACTACATCATCTACAATATAAGTAGGCTCTTTGTGTGTTGTTGGCTTAGCAGTTTCAAAACATCCACCTTGATCAATTGCTACATCAACAAATACTGTACCTGGCTCTACGTCTTTCAACATATCTTTAGTTACTAATTTTGGAGCTTTAGCACCAGGAATTAGTACTGCACCAATAACTAAATCAGCATTCTTTAAGTTTTCTCTTACATTATATTCATTAGAGTATTCTGTAGTAACATTAGCTGGTAATACATCATCTAAATAACGTAAACGATCCATGTTAATATCTAGGATATTTACATTAGCACCTAAACCAGCTGCCATTTTAGCTGCTTCAGTACCTACAACTCCACCACCAATAACTACTACATTAGCTGGCTTTACTCCAGGAACACCACCTAAAAGGATTCCTTTTCCTTGTAATGGTGCTTCTAAGAACTTAGCCCCTTGTTGTACCGACATTCTTCCTGCTACCTCACTCATTGGTGTTAATAATGGAAGAGTACCTCTATTACTTGTAATAGTTTCATAAGTAATACAAATAGCTTCACGCTCTAACATTGCGTTAGTTAATTCTTCACTTGAAGAAAAGTGGAAATATGTAAATACAATTTGACCTTTCTTGATTAAGTTATACTCTTGTGGTAAAGGCTCCTTTACCTTAACAATCATTTCTGCAATTTGAAATACTTCTTCTGCAGTATCAAGAATTTTAGCACCAACAGCAGTATAGTCGCTATCTTGGTAACCGCTTAATAATCCAGCATTCGTTTGAATGTAAAGCTCATGCCCTTGTTTCACTACTTGGTTAGCTCCAGCAGGAGTTAACGCAACACGACCTTCATTAAGTTTAATTTCCTTTGGTACTCCAATAATCATTTGTGTATGTTTTTAATTTTTTTAAACCTTAAACTTTTAACAACCAACCGAATAAAACTAAGTATTTCATTACCATTGGTTTAACTTTTCATTAAATATGTACGGTAACAAAAATAAAGCCTGTTTTTGTAAAAAAAAAACAGGCTTTAAAATTACTTACGAATAAAAAAACTAAAAAAACAGTGTTTTCTTAAGGATTTTCAACCATTTAACAGATAATCCTTAAGATCTTTATAATCTTTTATAGTTTTATATTCTTTATCCTCATTCAAAACATTTTGTATTTGTTCTGGAATAGTAAGGTCAATTCCCAAAACATCTTCCACAACATGTCCAAATTTAATAGGATGAGCTGTTTCAAGAAAGACCCCGTATTCATTTTCAGATAATTGATACTCTTTTAACCCTAAATACCCGACTGCACCATGAGGATCTGCAACATAGTTTGAATTTTCATAAATCTCCTTCATTGCTTCTTTCGTTTGTTCATCAGAATAACTTAAAGAAGAAAAATTTGATTTCAATTCTTCAAAACTATTATTGAACAATTTTTGGATACGAATGAAATTACTTGGATTCCCTACATCCATTGCATTAGATATAGTCTGTACAGATGGTTTTGGTTCGTATTTTCCGGTTTGCAAATAATCTACTACCGTTCTATTACTATTTACAGCCGCTAAGAAATGTTTCACGGGCATTCCTAACTTTTGTGCTACTACTCCTGCACAAATATTTCCAAAATTACCACTAGGCACTGAGAATACTATTTCTTTCCCTAACTTTTTAGCTTGCTTATATGCAAATAAGAAATAAAACAACTGAGGCAACCAGCGTGCAATATTAATTGAATTTGCTGAAGTTAAAGGACGTAATGAGGTGATATCTTCATCTAAGAAAGCAGTCTTTACCATATCCTGACAATCATCAAAAACACCATCTACACATAGTGCTTTTATATTTTGCCCCAAAGTAGTTAATTGACGTTCCTGAATATCCGTTACTTTTCCGTTAGGATAAAGAATTACTACATCTACTCCCTTTACACCAAGAAAACCTCTTGCTACCGCACCTCCAGTATCTCCTGAAGTAGCCACTAGCACAGTTACATGCTTATCATTATCTCTGTTAAAATACCCCAAAGACCTCGCCATAAAACGAGCTCCCACATCTTTAAATGCCATAGTAGGTCCATGGAACAACTCTAATGTAGCAATATTATCAGTTACTGGAACTAAAGGAAAATCAAAACTTAGCACATCTGCTAAAATTTCTCTTAATACTTCCTCTGGAATTTCATCTCCCACAAACTGCTGAACCGCTTGGTATGCGATCTCTACATTATCTAAATCTTCTATATTTTCAAAAAAAGAGGCTGGTAATGGCGTAATAGACTCTGGAAAATAAAGTCCTCTATCAGGAGCTAAACCTCGCACTACTGCTTCTGAGAAATTAACTTCTGGCGAATTATTATTTAAACTATAAAACTTCATAAAAACAACTATCTACATTTAGAAATAAACTTAAGACAATACTGCCGTAAACTCAATTTCGATCTGAATTTCTGGATCAATCAACTTTGATATTTCTACCATAGTAGTTGCTGGCTTAATATCTTTAAAAAAAGTTCCGTGTACAGCACCAATAACCTCCCACTGAGAAATATCAGTAGTAAAAATA
>CAYYNF010000060.1:9244-10973 GCA_964472695.1 uncultured Flavobacteriaceae bacterium | reverse complement strand
TTTCTCAAATTTATATCTCAAAATTAGCATTTTCGTTGATTTAGAGAAAGTTTACAGGGATATTTTCACCTTAAACAGAAGGGGGTGTCAGTGTAAAAATTTTGTAGGCTTCCCTACAAAACCACTCCATACCAAAACATCGAAATACTCATATCAACAAATGGGGTAGTCAACTAAGTATTCAGCACTTGCCTATTGATGTAGCAGATGCTTATATTGTTGGGTGCAAGCTTCTTTTTTACTCTGTCCAAAATTCAATATCTTCTCCTCGTTCTCTTGCCTCTTTAACTATTTGTTGATATTCTTCTGCTATCGATGAAAGTGGCACAATAAATCCATCGACCATTACAGTATTATAAATTGGGGAGTCCTCCTTTCTACTATCGGTCATAAAATCGAAATTAGTCAGTCTATTCATTTTGAACATCTTCCTTATTTCTGCTGCCTTGTTTCCAACACTTGATTTTTTGGTTCCGAAATATTCATTCAATTCATCAGATGTGATATAGGGCTCAAATGAGCTATCGTATAAAAAATTAACCTGTCCAATCGCATGAACGACTCCTGCTGCCCATATTTCTTCTCTTCCTCTCAGAAGTGGACTTGGTCTTTTTCTACTTAATTTCCCAATGACTTTTTCTGCCAACTCAACATATTCTTTATTCAATTTTTGAAGGCAAAAACTTGTTGCCAATTCTGTAATCTTATCTACTTTTTCTTTTAACTTTTCTTTCGACATGATTTTCTTGGTTTATTCTCTTTATAATACTAAATATCTTTAAATCGAAAGACAATATTTAATGCTTTCACTTGATTTAGCGGCTCTTTTTGACTTTTCTTCATAATGAATCATCAAACAGTATTTTCTTACTATAATCTTACTATCGCACTTTGAGCATTATGTCCACTTATATTCATCTTTTGGATTTAGATAAAAATAATATTTCAATTTCTGTATTTCTTTTATTTTTCTGCTTGCACCCAACGGAAGTATGTGCGAAACCCCGTATTTATGTTAATGTATAGCCAAATATACTCTAAATAATAAGTTTTAAAAGTAACTCAACTACCCTCCTTAAAACACTTCATACCAAAACATCGAAATACCCATAGCAACAAATAGGATAGTCAACTAAGTATTCAGCTCTTGCCTATCGGCGTGCCGAATAGTTAACTTATTTAAGCTTTCATTTTACGAAATTTGAATTGATAAATTTAAAGCCTTAGCGATTAAAGCAAAATTAGAAAGTCGAATATCTTCACCATTTTCAACTCTTGAAATGTAAGGTCGTTTTTTTCCTATTTTCTCAGCTAATTGCTCCTGACTTAAATTAAGCTCTTTTCTTTTATTCTTAATAATCTCTCCAAAATAATAGAAAAAAGCTTCTTCTTTAAATTTTTCACGTTCCTTACTTCCAGTTGCTCCAAACCTTTGCTCAAGCAGTTTTTTTGCACTAATTGATTTTTTCATTACTATCTTGATTTAAGTATGCAGTCCTACTTTCTAAAAATCCTTTCTTTTAAACTAGTTCTAGTATACGAGCAAAAAAGACAAAACCTAAAAGAAGGTAAAATTATACCAGTGTCTTATTTTACGTATTTATACTAGGTATTTTCTTCATCAATTCTTTAATAATCTCATTTGGATTTAGTGCCGAATCTTTAGTAACATCAGACAAATCTTGAGGGCTATTAAATAGCTTTAACACAATTTCTTCTTTAATTTGAT
>CAYYNF010000060.1:0-9144 GCA_964472695.1 uncultured Flavobacteriaceae bacterium | reverse complement strand
TTTTCATTATTTGCATCAGAAGTATATTTCCCACTCAAAGCCTTATCACCAATAATCTCAACAATTTTATTAACCTTTTGCTCTTTTTCCTCTAAAGCACTTTTCTTGTCCTTCAAAAACGCATCAAGCTCAGTAATTTTAGTATCTGACTTCTTTTTTAACCCTTCTAAAGAGGTATCCAAAGTATCACTATTTTGTTTCTGTGAAGTATAGGCTTTATTTAGTTTTTCTAAATCAGCTTCTAAACTTTTATACCTCTCCTGTAAAGCAATATATTTTTTATCGAACTCTATATGTTTTGGATCATTATTAAGCTTATATTTTAATTCCTCACATTGCTTATAAAACAAATCAATATTCTCGTTGGATTTATTTTCTAAATAGTTTGACTCTCTTAAACTATCTACGAAACTTTTAAATATTTGAACAGCATTTAAACTTGCTTCTAAATACTGTTCTTCATCTTTCTTTTTACTTAGATTATCAATCAGAGATTGCATAAAATCTATAGACTGCCTTAACTCCTCCGTAATAGGAGTTCGCAAATTCCCCAAAACTAACTCATTATAAGACTTTACAATCTTTTCAAACTCTTTCTTAGCTTCTTGATACGGTAACATTTTCTATAAAAATTAGAAAGCTAAAATAGTCATTATTTAGAAATAACCTATCTCCCAGTTTCACAAACTATGCCCCAAAAAATCAAAACCCTCACTCCATAAAAAGAAGTGAGGGTTTTTATAACTAACGCTGTGTTTTCGGGGCTTATCCACCGAAATCATCAAAGCGAACATTCTCTCTTGGTACACCAAAGTCCTCGCACATTTTTTCAACGGCTTTGTTCATCAATGGTGGTCCACAGAAGTAGTATTCGATGTCCTCTGGAGCGTCGTGTTTCGATAAGTAGTTATCAATTACTACTTGGTGTACGAAACCTACGAAACCATCTCCTTCGCCTTCGATACCTTCTTTTACTTTCCAGTTATCTTCCTCTAATGGCTCAGATAATGCAATGTAAAACTTAAAGTTCGGGAAATCTCTTTCTAAAGCTCTAAAGTGCTCTGTGTAGAACAACTCACGCTTCGAACGACCTCCGTACCAGTAAGTCACTTTACGTCCTGTCTTCAACGTACGGAATAAGTGGTATAAGTGCGAACGCATCGGTGCCATACCAGCACCACCACCTACGTACATCATTTCAGCCTCACTGTGGTTGATAAAGAACTCTCCGTAAGGACCAGAGATCACACACTTATCACCTTTCTTTAATGAGAATACGTAAGACGACGCTACTCCTGGGTTTACGTCAGCCCATCCTCCTTTAGCTCTATCGAACGGAGGCGTTGCAATACGTACGTTAAGCATGATCTCACGTCCTTCCGCAGGGAAAGAAGCCATTGAGTAAGCACGCTCTACGTCCTCAGTATTCGTCATTTTAAGATCCCAAAGCTTAAACTTGTCCCACTCTAATTGGAACTTGTCTGGAGTTTCGTGCTCTTCTGGGTGAGCCGTAATGTCAATATCCTTATAATCTACCGTACACTTAGGTACTTCAATCTGGATATATCCTCCTGCTTCGTAATCCATATCTTCAGGAATTTCTACTACAAATTCCTTAATAAATGAGGCTACGTTATAGTTACGTACTACGGTAGCTTCCCATTTCTTAATTCCGAAGATTTCTTCTGGAACTTGGATTACCATGTCAGACTTTACTTTTACCTGACATCCAAGACGCCAACCTGCTGCCGCCTCTTTACGTGTAAAGTGAGGCTCTTCCGTAGGAAGTAAATCTCCTCCACCTTCTAATACCTGACATTTACACTGAATACAAGTACCCCCACCACCACAAGCTGATGGTAAGAATATTTTGTTGTTACCTAGGGTACTTAATAAAGTTCCTCCTGAAGAAACCTCTAAGTCATCACCACCATTAATTTTCAACTTAACAGGTCCCGAAGGTGATAATTTTTCTTTTGCAAAAAGTAAGATTCCTACCAATAGTAACGTAAGTAGTAAAAAAGCTACCACTGTTGCTACGATAGTTCCTCCTATACTAGCAGCTGCTAAAATCATGTTTTTCTAATTATTTGTTATTACTAACCATTTGTTTTGACTCGTCGATCAACTCTTCTGCTTCAGCTTGAGTTTGCTCTACTACAGGTTTCTTGTTTCCTTCGTCACCTGTAAGCATTCCTCCAAAACTCATAAATCCAATTGCCATTAACCCTGTAAGGATAAACGTAATTCCAAGACCTCTAAGTGGTGCTGGCACACTTGAATATCTAATCTTTTCACGAATAGAAGCAATAGCAAGAATAGCTAAGAACCATCCGATTCCTGAACTAACTCCGTAATTGAAAGCTAAATCGATAGAAGCGATCTCACGTGACTGCATAAATAATGATCCTCCAAGAATCGCACAGTTTACTGCAATAAGTGGTAGGAAAATACCTAATGAATTATAAAGTGCAGGAGAGAACTTCTCTACTACAATCTCTACTAACTGTACCATTGTTGCAATAGTAGCGATAAAAAGGATAAATGATAAGAAACTTAAATCGTAAACCTTATACTCTTCACCTAACCATTTTAAAGCTCCTGGCTGAAGCACATACTGATCTAATAACCAGTTTACAGGTACCGTAATTGCCATTACAAAAATTACAGCAGCACCTAAACCTACTGCCGTAGATACTTTTTTAGATACGGCAAGGTACGAACACATTCCTAAGAAGGTTGCAAATACCATGTTGTCTATAAAGATAGACTTAAAAAATAACTCTAAATGTTCCATTTTACTATCTTATTGTGCTTAGCTTTCTATTAATGAACTATTTCTACTTCTTTGAACCCAAATGATGACTCCTACAGTAATTAACGCCATTGGTGCTAATAACATAAAACCATTATTTTCATATCCTAAAGCATATAATCCTGTTTTCTCGATTGGGTTACCTAATACTGGGTATCCTAATAAAGTACCTGAACCAAGTAACTCACGGAAGAAACCTACAATTACTAAGATCAATCCGTAACCTGCAGCATTACCAATACCATCTAAGAATGATTTCCAAGGACCGTTACCTAAAGCAAAAGCTTCAAAACGTCCCATGATGATACAGTTTGTAATAATTAATCCTACGAATACCGAAAGCTCTTTACTCAATTCGTAAGCGAAAGCCTTTAGTACTAAATCTACTACAATTACTAGTGTAGCTACTACTACTAGCTGTACAATAATTCTAATTTTTGATGGAATGATATTTCTCATTAATGAGATTACCACGTTACCCATACTCAATACGAAAAGTACTGCCAATGACATTACGATCGACGCTTTTAACTGTGCCGTAATTGCTAATGCAGAACAAATACCAAGTACCTGAATAGTAATAGGGTTATTATCAAATAATGGATCTGTCATTAACGCTTTGTTCTTCTTTGAGAACAAAGGCTCTTTGTTTTCTGAATCTGCCATGTCTTAGTTTATTTTACAGTTTTAAAATAAGGTGCATACAGCTTCAAATCAGACTTAATCATAGCCGTTACACCATCACCAGTAATAGTTGCTCCTGCGATAGCATCCACTTTGTTATCGTTCTTTCTTTCATTTTTAGGATCATTGTTTCCTTTAGCTACTGTAATACCTACGTACTCAGCACCTGAAACGATACTTTCTCCTTGGAAATCTTCATAGAAAAATGACTCTTTAATGTTTGCTCCAAGACCAGGAGTTTCTCCCTTATGATCAAAGAAAGCTCCTTTTACAGTCTTTAGATCTTCTTCAAGAGCAATGTACCCCCAAATAGCATCCCAAAGTCCTTTTCCGTAAAGAGGAACAATGTAAGACTTCTTACCATCAACAGTTCCCACATATAAAGGAAGCTTACGCGTATACTCAGCATCTTTAGCTTTTTGTCCTTCTTTCTTAACATTAATGTCAAAAGCTTCAGTGGTTTTTGTAGCTTTTGTTCCTTCAATGATATATTGATTTTCACCAATATACTTCGCAAAAGTAGCATCTGCCTCAGCAGCTGAAACATCTTTGATTCCCATAGCGAACAAGATATTCTGCTTCTTTTCTTTCTTTTTATTTTCCTGAATGTTACCGTTCAAAGATCCAAATAGACCTGCTAATACGGCTCCTACAACGACTACCATCCCGATAGAAAATATTACCGTGTAAGAATTTTTTTCTGTGTTTGCCATTTTAAATTATGCCGTTTTAACTTTTAAACGCTTCATTCTTCTTTTCACATTTCCTTGTACCACGTAGTGATCAATAGTTGGTGCGAAAACATTCATTAATAAAATTGCCAACATGATTCCCTCAGGGTAAGCTGGGTTAAACACACGAATCATAACCGCAAAGAATCCGATTAAGAAACCATACCAGTATTTACCTTTGTTTGTTTGTGCTCCTGATACAGGATCAGTTGCCATAAACGTAATACCAAAAGCAAAACCACCAATAAATAAATGTTGCCAGAAAGGTAAACTCATTAATGCATAAAACTTACTTCCTTCAGTAATTAACCCTGCATCAATAACTCCATTAAATATAAGTCCCATAACAGCAGCACCTGCTACTCCACTAAGAATAATTCTACAACTAGCAATTTTTGTAAAAATTAAGATTGCAGCTCCTACGATACATAATAAAGTAGAAGTTTCTCCGATAGATCCTGGGATGAATCCGAAAAATGCTTCTTCAATAGAATACGCTAACTCTTTCTTTTGAGCTAACATTCCTAGCATAGTTTCACCAGAAATAGCATCAGCACCACTTCTATTTACAGCATCATGTACCCATACCTTATCACCACTCATCCACGTAGGGTAAGCAAAGAATAAGAATGCTCTAATAGTTAAAGCTGGGTTAAGAATATTCATTCCTGTTCCTCCAAAAACTTCTTTTCCGATTACTACACCAAAAGCTACCGCTACAGCTAACATCCATAAAGGAAGATCAACAGGAACAATTAATGGTACAAGCATACCTGTTACAAGGTATCCTTCTTCTACTTCGTGTCCTTTGATTACTGCAAATACAAACTCGATTGCTAAACCTACTAAGTAAGAAACAATAAGAATTGGTAATACCTTCATAGCTCCTACTGTGAAATTATCTACAGTAAATAAATATTGTAAGTGATCGAAGAACGATACAAACTCAGGAGTACCTCCAGCAATAGCACTATGATGTTGGTAACCTGCGTTGAACATTCCCCAAATTAAACAAGGTACCATAGCTATAATTACCATATTCATGGTACGCTTAAGGTCATCAGCACCTCTTACGTGAGCTCCACCATGAGTGGTCTCATTTGGCAAATAAAGAAAAGTATGCAATGCGTTGAACGCTGGAGCCATTTTCTTCCCTTTATATTGCTCTTTTAAATTATGTAATTTGTTTTTTAAACTCATATTAAAAGGATTAACCTATTTCTTTATACATTAAATCTAAACCTGCTCTTACGATATCTTGGTGATTTTGCTTAGATACACATACAAACTCAGTAAGAGCAAAATCTTCAGGAGCTACTTCATAACCTCCTAATTTCTCCATTTCATCTAGATCTTTATACACAAATGACTTTAATAATTGCATTGGATAAATATCTAAAGGGAAAACCTCTTCATAGTTACCAGTTACTACGAAAGCTCTATGCTCACCATTAGTATTGGTATTTAGGTCGTATTTTTTCTTTGGAAATAACCATGAGAAAGTTAAGGCTCTTGAATAACTGATTTTATTAAATACAGGCTTGTTCCATCCGAAGAACTCATAATCGTCTCCCTCAGGAATTACTGTAAAAGTATCCACAGTAGAAGCTAAATACCCATCAGGGTTTACCTTATTACCTGTAAGTACATTACCGTTAATCATTCGTACATTGTCGCCATTCACACCTGCATCATATACAAAAGTAGAAAGCTCTGCTCCTAGAATCGTTTCATAATACTTAGGAGCTTTTACAGAAGAACCTACTACTGCAATTTTTCTTACAGGGTTATACTTTCCTGTAGTCAATAATTCACCAATGATTACTAAATCTTGCGCTGAAACTACCCAAACTTTCTCTCCTTTGTTGATAGGATCAACCTGAGCAATTTGTGTACTCACATTCCCAATTGGGTGTGGTCCTTGAAGATTGTGTAAGTCTACTCCTGACACTTTTGCCAATGGTGAGGCTGCACTTTGCACAGAAACATGTACACTACCACTTGTCAATTTTCTTAAAGCTGCAACTGCTGCCTCTAGCTCCTGTTCTTTTCCTGCTAATATATAGTCAAGATCAGCCGCTAGTGGTGCACTATTGTAACCTGAAATAAAAATAGACTTTGGAGTATCCGAAGGGTTAGCTATAATATCATAAGGTCTCTGCTTAATGAAAGGCCAACAACCTGCCGAAAGCAAGTGCTTCTTTACTTCTTCTGCATTCATTGAAGCTACATTTTTCACTCCATAATCAACAAAAGAAGCTTCTTTATCAGCTTCAATCTTAAATGATAAAATCTTTCTTTTAGCTCCACGAACAATCTCCGACACAGTTCCACTCACTGGAGAATGGAATAGTATTTGATCATTTTCCTTAGAGTAAAACAATGGGGAACCCGCTTGAACCTTAGTTCCTTGTTTAGCAATGATTTTAGGAATAATTCCGTGAAAATCATCAGGGCTTACAGCATAAGTATTACTTTTAATTGATTTTGCTAACGACTTGTCAGCTTCACCAACTAAATTAATATTTAGGCCTTTTTTAATACGAATGTCTTTTGACATATTTTGATATGTATAAATATTTAACCTTTAAAATCCGAACAAATTTAATGATAATTTCAAGCTTGTAAAAGCGACCTAGCACAGTATTAACCTTATTTAAAGTTATTCCAAATAATAAAAAAAGTACAATACTAAGAATTGATTCTGCCAAAAAATTTGATTCTTTTTTTAATGATAAACGCAGAAAAAACACACTTATTACAAGCTCAAATAAAGATTTAACATATTAATCCACAAAAGACAATGATACATCTATAAACTGCATAAAAAAAATCAAACTGATAAACACATAGAAACTATATTTATCAGTTTGATTTTTTTTAAAGAAGAAACAGATCTATTACTTTGATGCAAAAAGTTCAACATCTTGTTTAGACACTTCTTCTTGACCTAATATTAACAGACGCTCTACCACATTTCGGAGTTCTCTGATATTACCTGTCCAGTCATAAGCTTTAAGTAGCTCAATAGCTTCATCAGAAAAAGAACGCTCTGCACTCCCCTCAGTTTTTGAGATTTTCTTTACAAAATGCTGAATTAATAACGGAATATCACCTCGACGATCATTCAAAGCAGGAACTTCTATAAGAATAACTGCTAAACGATGATATAAATCTTCTCGGAAATTATTATCTTTTATTTCTTTTCTCAGGTCTTTATTTGTAGCAGCAACAACCCTTACATCTACTTTAATATCTTTATCACTACCTACACGCTGCACTTTTCCTTCTTGCAATGCACGTAGTACTTTTGCCTGAGCTGATAAAGACATATCTCCTATTTCGTCTAAAAAGAGCGTACCTCCATTTGCTGCTTCAAATTTCCCTGCACGATCTTTATTTGCAGAAGTAAAAGCTCCTTTCACATGACCAAATAATTCACTCTCTATTAACTCTGAAGGAATAGCCGCACAATTCACCTCTATAAAAGGTCCTTTAGCACGTTCACTTTTTTCATGCACCCAATGAGCTACTAACTCCTTACCTGTTCCATTACCTCCTGTTATAAGAACTCTTGCTTCGGTTGGAGCTACTTTATCAATAATTTCTTGAATTGCCTTAATCTTTTCTGATGTTCCAACCATCTCAAACCCCTTGGAAACCTTTTTCTTAAGACGCTTATTCTCTACAACTAACTTCTTACGATCCAAAGCATTACGCACTGTATTAAGCAACCTATTAAGATCTGGTGGCTTTGGTATGTAATCGAAAGCTCCTAAACGCATAGTACTCACTGCTGTTTCTAAGTCTCCATGCCCTGAGATCATTATAAATGGAATATCTGGCTTAATTTTCTGAACCTCTTCTAGAACCTCAACCCCATCTTTCTTCGGCATTTTTATATCGCATAAGACAAGATCATAATCCTTATTCTTAATCTTTTCAACTGCCGCTACTCCATCCTCAGCCTCTGAAACGATATAACTATCATTCTCTTCGGCTAATATTTTAACTAGAACTCTACGAATTGCCGCTTCGTCTTCTATTACTAAAATTTCTGACATAAAAAATAGTTTAAACACATCTACACTAATGTAGAAATAATTCTAAAGAGTTTGTTGGCAAATACCATTCCATTTAGATTAAAATATATGAAGGCAATAAAACATTGCATTCTTGAAAAGCACAAAAAAAAGCACAAGGCATATTTAAAAAACTTGTGCTACAACAATATATAATATTTTACCTCTTCTGACCTTTGCCTCTATTTTGTAGTCCTTGAGACTTTTGACGACGTGAACTTCTTAACACAAGCTCTGATACTGATACCCCCGTAGACGCAGTGTCTTTTAAAATAGCCCTACGATCTGCCAAAGCACTAATAGACTTCATTTGCCTATCAACTTCTAGTCCAGTTTCTTCGGGAATAGCGTTAAGTACTCCATTTCTCATCTCAGTAAAATCATCTAAAGCAACATCATTAAGTCCTAAATCAGCTGGACTAAACCGCACACCCTGATTCAAAGGATCGTCTTCAGGAGCCTGAGAAATGGTACGTCCTAAAGTCGGTCTAACATCAAGACTTTGAATTGAACGATCATCTTCAGGAGCCTGAGAAATAGTACGCAATAAAGCCGGTCTAGAATCTCTCGTTTGTTGTATCTCTGATGTTCTTTCCTGATCACCTCCTTTAGTTGCCATAATTATATTTTTTTATTTTTATTAGTGGCAGTATTCACATAATACCCCACAAAAAACTGATTATCAAAACATTTTAATAAAACGCTAAATATTTTCATTAAAACAACGTAAAAAACCAAAAACTCATAATTCACAAGCCAATGAATTAGATCACAAAAGCAAAAGTGCTATGCTCCTGCTCTAAATTGACGACCTTTAGCCTGAGACTTAGAA
>CAYYNF010000059.1:0-11056 GCA_964472695.1 uncultured Flavobacteriaceae bacterium | reverse complement strand
TTTCTAATGAAAAGTCTGACAAATATATTTTTAAAGTACTCTGTTTACCTTCTTTCTGAAAATCACACCAAGCACTAGGATACGGCGACAAACCTCTTATAAGATTATGAATTTCATTCGCTCCCTTTGTCCAATCTATTTTGGTATTCTGTTTATTCAACTTATAGGCCGTTTTATTAGGTTGAACAATCTGCGGATGTGTTTTCACCTTTCCCTCAGCAACAAGATTTACCGTATCCATCACTAAATCAGCTCCTATATGCATTAACTCATCATGCAATTCTCCTGCTGTGGTATGAGAAGTTACCGCTACTTCCTTTTTAAGAACAACTTCACCTGTATCTATCTTCTCATCTATAAAGAAAGTTGACACCCCTGTCTTTGTTTCTCCATTAATCAAAGCCCAGTTGATAGGTGCTGCCCCCCTATATTCAGGCAACAAAGATGCATGTAAATTAAACGTTCCCTTATTAGGCATTGCCCATACCTGCTTTGGCAACATTCTAAAGGCAACCACAATCTGAAGATCTGCTTTATATTGCTCTAAAACTGTCAAAAATTCTTGATCTTTAAGATTAGCAGGTTGTAGCACAGGCAAACCTACCGAAATTGCATATTCCTTCACAGGAGAAGCTTTCAACTTACGACCACGACCTGCAGGACGATCTGGTGCTGTAATCACTGCAACCACATGACTTTCTTCTTTGATCAGTTTTTTAAGTATGGTCACTGCAAAATCAGGAGTCCCCATAAACACTATACGCATATCTTTCATTAGTCTCTTATTTTATATCGATTATTGGATTGTAATGCTATCTTTTTAGTTTTCATTAAGCGGTGCAAGGTAGTAATTAATTCCCCTTGTTCACACAGCAAGCTCATTTCTATCTCTCGAGAATACAATGGAGTAGCCCTTAAAAGGTTTAACACCCTACTTTCCAGCGTTTCCTTTGGTACTTTTTTAGAAGTCGACCTACACACAGAACAAACTCCACATCTCTCGCTTTCCTCTCCAAAATACGCTAATAATTGCTGTGATTTACAAGAGGTATCATCTTCTACAAAACGAACTACTTTACTAAGTTTTTTATCTCTATATTTAATAAATGACTTAACTTCTTTTGCTATTTTATTAATGGTAAAATCATCTTCACGAGGAGTTATATACTGCACCTGACAATCGAAATTATCATACTGAAAATCAACCACTCCCTGAATACTCAGCTTCTCCAACTTATCAGAGAGAACAGACGGAGACAAACGCAATACCTCGGCAATACGCCCTAAATCAATAGTACATTTATCACTATGAATTCCCGTATAATTTCGGATAAGAAAATCAATAATATCTGCATAAACAGGATTTTTATTAACAAAAGCCCTTACACTTTCAGGAGACAATAAAAATTGTAAGCGAGAAGATTTATGATACTTTTCGGTAAAAGTCAACACCTGACTTTTATCTAAAATCTTAAGTATTGTATACACCTTCGTTGATGATAGCTTATATCTATTACAGAAATCTAAATAACTAAAATTAAAATAAGCCCCCTGCCCCTCTCCGTAACTCACTTGTAAATAACTCGATAATTTACGGTAAACATGCTTTACATAATGAATATCAAAATCCTGTGTAGCTACTTTAGCTTTAAAGTCTGATACCGAACTTGAAGTCTTTAACAAAATAGCATACGCCTTGTTTCCATCTCGACCAGCACGCCCAGCTTCCTGAAAATAAGCCTCTATACTTTCGGGGATATAGTAATGAACCACCACACGCACATCAGATTTATCGATCCCCATTCCAAAGGCGTTAGTTGCAATCATAACCTGTGCCTCCCCTTGGTTCCAACAGGTATAATATTCTTTCTTTTCATCTACAGAGAGTCCTCCATGATACGGGACTGAACTAATATGATGACTTTTCAGAAAACGAGATAAATCAAATGTTTGTTGCCTAGTAGAAACATATACGATAATAGGTTCCTGATACCTACGAACTACCTTTAACAATGAGAAATTTTTATCGGTAGTATGATACACTCCATAACTTAAATTAGCTCGTTGATAAGAGGTTTTGAATATCTTAGGTGTTTTTAATTGCAAGAAATTCTGAATATCTTGCTGTACTTTTTCTGTTGCTGTAGCAGTAAGTGCAAGCAGCGTACAATTAGGTAAAAAACTGCGTATGTGAGCTATTTTTTGATATGCTGGACGAAAATCATGCCCCCATTCTGATATACAATGAGCTTCATCAATAGCCACAAAAGAAATAGGTAATATTCGTAAATAACGCTGTACTAATGATGATTGCAGACGTTCTGGTGAAAGGTATAGAAATTTATAACCTCCTTTTACCAAATTTGTCAAATACATTTCAATATCAAAAGCACTTGTACCCGACTTAATATACAGTGCTTTTATTCCACGATCTTTCAATTGCTTAACCTGATCTTCCATTAAGGCCAATAAAGGAGAAACAACTATGCAAATTCCTGTTAACAACATAGCAGGCACTTGATAACATAATGATTTCCCTCCACCAGTAGGCATTAATACCAGGGACTCCTGTTTTGATAAAACATGCTCAATTACTTCCTGTTGTATAGGTCGAAATTGATCGTAGCCCCAGTATTTTTTTAGAATATCTTTTGGTGTGAATTGTTGATCCATAAATACTATTGAATTAGCAAATATGAATTTACACTATCAATACCTAATAGAAAAATAAGTAACTCGTATTATTTTCTTCTTATAGAAGAGGCTCTTTGCACACTAGCCGATTCTTTATTTGTTTCTCTAGTCGTGATTGAGGTTGCTTTTGCCCCCCTTGTTCCATCACGTAATGTAGGTGATACTTGCAGAAGATTCCCTAAACCTGAATTAGTCATTTCATGACCTACTACTGACTGAATATCAACATCTTTAACCTCCTCTAATTCATCATCCATAGCTGTAACCTCTTCTAATTCCGATGTTGAAAATTTCAAATTTTGTCTTACTGGAGCCTTTTCAAAAGGAGGAGGAACAGTTCCTTTCCAGACACGTCTCTCTGACAAAGCTTCCGATTTAGCTTTATTTTCTTGCTCTTTTATTGTTTTTAAGGTTCCTACTGCTTTTTCTAAAGATCCTTCTAATCTCTCAATGGTAGTTCTCGATTTAAGGAATGACCTATCTATTAACTTTAACTGAGCTGTTAAATACTCTTCCTCTTTAGGATACTGTTTTTTTAATGCAGTAATCTCTTTTCGTAGCAGATCGACACCTTCAACTACTCCCCATTTTCTATCTCCAGATACAGAACGAAGAAATTCACTAGGTCTAAAGTTTGGATATTTCCCTTCAAACGATGCCCTAGTACTAGAAACTACTTCCTCAAGATCTTTATAAGAAATACATTCTTTTAATTTTTGAAGTTCTCGCTCTAGCACCTTATGAATTTTAAATAAATCTTGTTCTATACCTTGAGATATCAACATAAGGTTTCTATCAATTTTAGCATTTGGATCTGCTTCTTCATGTGCTTTAACTATAACTCTTGCCAATCTAGTAATATACTCATGGGAGTGTTGAGAAACTTGTGAATAGTGTTCTGTTATAGGTAACAAATCACTAATATCATTTAAGCCCGACTGCACTCGATTTAATCTAATAGACAAATCATTTAACAAAAGTAAAGAGGAATGATCTGAATTAACATATCCTAATAACTTCTTTGTATTATCAGAGAGAGCATCTATTAACTTCCTCTGTTCTTTTGGGGAGTGAGAATTAAGAGCGAGTCGCTCTTTTATTCCATAAAGTTCTACTGTACTTTTACCCAATTTTTTAGTAATCTCTAAAAGCTCTTCAAACAGTGGCTCAAAGGAGCGTTCGGTAAAGCAACACATTTCACTTTCCTGCATTAATAACTCTCTGTATATCCTTTCTTTATTACGCTCTTCTCTTCTTCTTTGTCCTGCTAAAATTCGTTGTTCTCTTCTTTCTAAAGTTTGTTGCTCTATTATTTCCTCGTCTGTCACAGGCTCTATTTGATCTAAAATTGGATCTTTCATCTTTTTTTTAGCGCAAAATTACCTCACTTTTTTAAACAAAAGAACTATATCAGACCTCAACTATGTATAGCACCACTCATTTTCAGCAAAATAAATATAATTATCAGTCAATTTTAATACCAGTTAAATTATTATTTGTCGTATAAATAAGTTGAATTATTTCTTCTATAAAGAAAAAAGAAACGACTTATATGCGTCATAATATTTTTCAATTGGTATTAGAATCTTAAGGACCTTCCGTTAGAAATAGTACTTTGTGTACCTGCTGGTACTTTACTTGTTTCCTGAGGGACAGCTAGAGGTGTTTGTGCTTTTTGAGTAGCAAGTGTACTTCTAGCATGAGTTGATGCTTGTGCACCTTTTTCTTTGCCAGGTAGTAGTATCGGTGATACTTCCATTAACTCTTTTAGATCTGAGTCTATTTCTGACCTATCCACCTCTGAATCAACACCCAACTCTGAAAAATCTTCAAAATTTGAGATAGAAGACACTCCTTCAGTAACCTCATCAAGTTCAGAATCTATCCCTTCGCTTAATTCTGATGCTGAAAACTTTGGGTTCTGTCTTGTAGGGGCTTTTTCAAAAGGAGGTGGGGTCGTTCCTTTCCTAACGTGTCTTTTGGATAATTCTTTTGATTTCTCCACATTTTCATGCTCCTTTAATGTCTTTATACATTTTACAAGCTTCTCTAAATTCATATCTAATACATCAGCATTAATAGATGCTTTATTTAATATAACATCTATTAATTTCGATTGATTTTTTAGATATTCTCTTAGTGTAGGGTATTCTCCTTTTAACTTTTGAATTTCTATTCGTAATAGGTGGGTATGCTCCTTTATATTCCCTTGTTTTCCATTAGCTAAAGAAAGAAGAGAGGTGCTAGGATTGAAGTCAGGGTATTGTGATTGAAGTGATCTAATAATACTTGAAGCTGTATTGCGAACGCTTGTGTACGGGTTATAACTTTTTAACTTTTGAATTTCACGTTTTAGTATTGTGTGAATTTTAAATAAGTCTCTTTCTATACCAAGAGATATTAACCAAAGAGTTCTATCAATTTTAGCATTTGGATAATCTTCTATATGTCTTATTTTTAACATATTAGCTAAACTTACAATTGTATCATAATGTTTCTCAGAAGCTATAAAGTATTGTCTGGTAATAGGTAGCAAGTCCTTTTTGTTTTGTAATTCAGAGCGTACTCGGTTTAATCGGGTAGATAAATTGCTTAATAAACTTAAAGAGGAATGGTTCGAGTTAATTTTCCCTAATAATAGTTGTGTATTATCAGATAGTGCATTTATTAAAGCTAGTTGTTCATTTGGAGCGTGAGATTTAAGCGCTAGCCGTCTTTTCACTTCGTAAAGATAGGTTGTACTCTGGTTTAGTTGCTTAGTTATTTCCAAGAGTTCATCGAAAAGGGGCTCAAAAGAACGTTCGGTAAAATAACAAATTTCACTATGTTGCATTGCTGTCTCTCGTTCTGCTCTATTTCTATTTCGAAGCCTTCTTTTTCTTTGTCCTTCTAAAATTCGCTGTTCCCTTTTTATTTCTGTTTCAAGCTCTTTTTGTTCCTCTAAACTTTGCGGTTCTATATTTCTGTTTCCTATAGAGTCTTGTCGTTCTTCAGAAAGACATACCTTGGTAAGTTGTGCTCCCATTTTTAATGGCGAAATTACTTTACTTTTTACTATAAAAAAATAGTACGCTATTTCAATTAGGTATCTCGTATTTCTATTTAAGTAAAATGGGTATGATTATCAGTAAACTTTTAATAAACTTTATCACGAATTATTTTGTACATAGCTAATTACGTAATGAATTTTACAATTTTAAATTCAATTTTCGATGGTTTTAATGATAATTTATACGCAAAATAATTGTTTACGAAATTATTCGTGATAACCTCTATTAGTTGAATATAGGTGTCTGTATGTAGAATACTTCCCAAAAAGCACCATTTTTTTATAAATTATTGATCACATTTGAGGTAATATCATCCTTATCTTAACCTTCCTTCTATGCTATTCGTATCTATTTTGAATAGCTGTTTTTTAATAATAGTTGTTAGTTTTTGAACATTACTTTCTGTAATAGTATAAGAAATTTGACAACTCAGTATACTTAATTAAGGGTCTATTCTCTATGGGGTGGTTCGATAAATTACATATAAGGAAGTCTAATATACTTTTAGGTATTTCTAGACAGAAGCGTAGTCTATTTAATAATATAGCCAATTTCAGTCTTAATTTGTTTGCTATGGCTTTAGTTACTAAGATACTACTTGAGATAAGTAATCTTTCAGTTGAAATAGATAGTAGAATAAGACGAAAATATCATCAAATTAATGATAAAAGAAGACACTTTATAGAAGAAACAAATAAGTTAAGACAAAAATTTTTAGAGTATAAATATGTTAAAGACTACTTATTACCATATCTGGTTACTCCTATTAATAAGATAATTCGTCCTATCTTTGTAGTAGCATTACCCAACTTATATCAAAAAAATATTGCTCCTTTTGTAAGTAGAATTCTCTATAGTTCTAAAACAGACCCCTTAGAAGGTAGTCATATAGAAAATAAAGGCCTAGAGGTAGAACGTACATCGAGGGTTGAGAAGATCAAAGCCAGTATTCATAAGAAAAAGGTTGATATGCTTAATAGTACAGCATATCTAGGTTTTAATTTATTAGCAGGTGCTATTATTGCACTTATCCCAATAAAAGCACAAGAGTTATTGGTTAAATTTAATAAGGGAAAGGAGTATTTTGTTCAACAACGCGAGATACTTAAGCAAAAACTTCTACAGTACAGAATTATTAGAGAGTATATTCTTCCATATTTGATTAGACCTATTAATACTTATATAATGACACCTTTTTTCGGAAAAGTATCTAACGTATATCGAAATAATATAATTCCTATTACTGATAGGGTTGTCGCTAATACTCTTAATTTTCTTTTAGAGGATATTGGTAATCAGAAACAGGGTGTGCTTCGTCGTATTACTAGTCGGATATGGAATAAGATTAAACAGGCTTTTTGGACTCTTTTTGGTTGCTTCGTTAAAAAGAAATCTGAAAATGAAAAAACCGATGAGAATGACAAAAATATGACAACTAATAGTCAATCGGATCTTGATAGACTAATAACTCCCAAAATTAAAGAAATAGAAAATGTCCAAAAGACTACTTTACAAGGAGGTACAGATGTACTAACCAGTCGTTCACTTGATTCATCTAACACCATTAGAATACGTTAATAAGGTATAATAAAGCCTTTATAGTAAGCTATTTTTTTAACTATTAATCTACATCTATAAAAAATATGTATATTCGGGATTAAAATTAAATTGTCTCCCTATTAATGGGACTTCTTATTGAAGAACTACAACACAACAACCACATTGATTTGCTACCAACAAATCGCCAGACAGATTTAATAAAAGAAATTATGATTCCACAAGTATTCAAAGAGGTTATAGACCTTGGTGACGGGAGAGAAATTACCCTTGAAACCGGAAAATTAGCAAAGCAAGCCCACGGGTCTGTTGTTGTTCAAATGGGTAAAACTATGTTATTATGTACTGTAGTATCGAACTATGAGCAATCTGACGTAGATTTTTTACCTTTAACAGTAGACTATCGTGAAAAGTTTGCTGCTGCAGGCCGTTACCCTGGAGGTTTCTTTAAAAGAGAGGCACGCCCAAGTACTGAAGAAATTTTAGTAATGCGTATTGTTGATAGAGTATTACGTCCGTTATTCCCTAAAGATTACCATGCAGAAACACAAATTATGATTCAATTAATGTCTCATGATCCTGAAGTTATGCCTGATGCTTTAGCTGGTTTAGCTGCTTCAGCTGCAATCCAATTATCTGATATTCCTTTTGAAACAGCTATTTCAGAAGTACGTGTAGGACGTATAAACGGAGAGTTTATCATCAACCCTAGTTTCAAGCAATTTGAAGAGTCTGATATAGACATGGTTATTGGTGCATCTGCGGATTCTGTAATGATGGTAGAAGGTGAAATGGATGAAATCTCAGAAGAAGAGATGATTGAAGCCATTAAATTCGCTCATGAGGCTATAAAAGTTCAAATTAAAGCACAGGAAAGATTAGCAGAAGCTTTCGGAAAAAAAGTTACTCGTGAATATAAGCCTGAAGATCAAGATAAGGCTTTAGCAGAGCAAATTAATGAATTTGCCTATGAAAAATGTTACGCTATAGCGAAGCAAGCATCAGCAAAAAAGGATAGAAGTGCTGCTTTTTCTGAAGTGAAAGAAGCTTTAAAGTCGCAATTCTCAGAAGAGGAGTTAGAAGAAAAAGGAGCACTAATCTCTAAGTATTTTAATAAAACTCAGAAAGAAGCGGTACGTGACTTAACACTAAATGAGGGTATCCGTTTGGATGGTCGTAAGACTACTGAGATTAGACCTATTTGGTGTGAGGTGGACTATTTACCTAGCACTCATGGTTCATCTGTATTTACAAGAGGTGAAACACAGGCGTTGGCTACAGTTACTTTAGGAACTTCTCGTGATGCTAACTTAATAGATAACCCTTCTAACGAAGGAGAAGAGCGTTTTTATTTACATTACAACTTCCCTCCTTTTTCTACTGGTGAAGCACGCCCATTAAGAGGTACTTCACGTCGTGAAATAGGACATGGAAATCTAGCACAACGTGCTCTTAAACGCATGGTACCTAGCGATTGTCCATATACTGTTCGTGTGGTATCTGAAATCTTAGAATCTAATGGTTCGTCATCTATGGCTACAGTATGTGCTGGAACTATGGCTTTAATGGATGCTGGGGTACAAATGATTAAGCCTGTATCAGGTATTGCAATGGGATTAATTTCTGACGGAGAACGTTATGCAGTACTTTCTGATATTCTTGGTGATGAAGATCACTTAGGAGATATGGACTTTAAAGTTACAGGTACAACTGATGGTATTACTGCCTGTCAGATGGATATCAAAATTAAAGGACTTTCTTACGAAATCTTAGTAAATGCACTTAAACAAGCTCGTGATGGTCGTTTACATATTCTAGGAAAACTTACTGATACCATTAATACACCAGCTGAGGATGTGAAGTCACACGCTCCTAAAATGATAACAAGAGTTATTCCTAATGAGTTCATAGGAGCTCTAATTGGTCCTGGTGGTAAGAATATCCAAGAATTACAAAAGGAAACTGATACTACAATTGTAATTAATGAAGACCCTGATACGGAAGAAGGTATTGTTGAAATTCTTGGTACAGGTGCTGAAGGTATTGCTGCTGTAGAGGCTCGTATTGACGCTATGTTATTTAAACCAGAAATTGGTAGTGTTTATGAAACTAAAGTGATTAAAACCTTAGAATTTGGTGCAGTATTGGAATATAAAGAAGCTCCTGGTAATGAGGTCTTATTACACGTCTCTGAATTTGCTTGGGAACGTATTGAGAATGTTACTGATGTGTTGAATGTTGGTGATGAGGTAGATGTTAAATACCTAGGTATTGACTCAAGAACTAGAAAAGAAAAAGTTTCACGTAAGGCTATTTTGCCGAAACCAGAAGGCTATGTAGAGCGTAAACCTAAACCAAGAGGTGATCGTGATAATAACCGTAGAGGTGGAAGTAATCATAAAGGAAATGATCGTAAAGATCGTAAGCCTAGAGAACAAAGGGATTAATAAAGTACATCTCTTTATCTAAAATTATTAAGACACAATTGTAAACTTATAATTGTGTCTTACAGTAATAAATCCGAATTTTCAACTTCTTATATGAAGTTGAAAATTCGGATTTTTTTGGTTATGACAACTCTTTAGTTCGTTCTGAATTATCAATTTTTTGTTGACCTTTCTGTGATTTTATCCATAACATTATTAAAGGAATTAATGCTAACCAAGGCATATATAAAGGGGCTAGAGGGATACCTATCCCTGATATTCCCCCAATCCAACCATAAGTTTTAATGCGTGTAAAGTAATTACCGGCAAAACTTTTGAATACTTCGTGTAATTTTTCAGCAGGCATTGCTAATAGTGATTCTTCAATAGCCTTTTCTAGTCCTAGATTTTCCACTATTGAGGGAAGTTGATTAAAACCATACTCATAGGTAGGAACTAGGAAATTTGTGTTTAAATAGTCTAGACTTTCCTTAGGTATTATTCTGATATTGTCAGTTATAATGCAAGCTATCAGCTTTTTAAATGTTTTACTAAATTCAGAAGTATTAAATAAAATAGAACTACCCTGTAATATATCTTTCTCTAGAGTATTATTGTCAATTATATTGAAAAATGGTTCGTGAATTATTTTCTCTATAAGAGTATCTATCGATTTGTATTCTGAAAAGGCTGTGCGTATCATATTTTCAAAAAAGAGATTCATCTCTTTTTCTATTAGTTCATGATAATCCTTAATTACGAAATCGTATATACTCCATTCGTCATATAGAGAGTCTATTTTTTTAGATACATTTGTGATTATAGAATCTATATATTCTGGCTTTTCTTCGAGTAATGTCTCTAGTATTTTCGATAATTCGTTTCCTCTTAAGTTACTCTCTAGAAAATTGAAAATATCTTCCGATTCGTAGAGTTTCATACTTTTTGATAAATATCCTATCTCATAATTTAAAAATACTTCTATACTTTGTTTAAGTAGTGAATCTAATGTTTTTTCAATGTTTGGAAGTGAAAATAATGCTTTACTAGTTTTGTATAATGGTACTATATTAACTTCTTTCGTAAAATGTAGAGGCTTGTTAGAAACCTTGTCCTTATAAAAGTAATATAAAGCTTCAGTAAGGTCTGTTTTCTTACTTCTTATAAAATAGACTAAGTCTTTTAAAGTACCATGAATAGCTGCGTCTACAATAGCATCGGTTTTCACCAATTTCATAGCTATTTTTTTTAATGTAGCTTGCTCATCTCTATATCTTTTATAAGCTTCACTTATAGCTATTGAATGCTGATTTCGATGGTTAATTAAAT
>CAYYNF010000058.1:0-11216 GCA_964472695.1 uncultured Flavobacteriaceae bacterium | reverse complement strand
CAGGAGTAGGCTGTACAAGTACTTCCTTTTGTACTTCTGTTTCTACATATACAACTTCTTCTTCGGCACTTTCTAAACCGAAATCAAAACCTTGAAAAAAAGCCCTCCAACTGGGCTCTACACTGTCAGGACTATGTAAGTACTGATCATACATCGCTGCGAATTGCGCAGTAGATGCTGCATTTAAAAAAGAATATTTATCCATTTGTTGGCTCTTTAAGGAGCTATTTACTAAAATTCATTATTCAAAATTACAACTTAGAATGTTATAACAGTCCTTTTTGCATAAAAATTAGATCAATTTAGAAGCCTAATAAAGAGTTCTAAAAACAAAAATAATCACAAAAAAAAAGGTTACACTTCTAAAAAAGGAACACATCCTCAAAAAACAGACAAATAAGCAAATAATTAACATAAAAAGCAATCATATTGCTAAAAATAAAATAATTAAATTATTAAGAACATTAAACTAGGGTATAAAATATTGAATGAACTAAAGTCACTACAACTAAAATTGAGTTCACAAAAGAAAAAGTCCTCAAAAATGTAAGTAGTTGATAAAAATATTGACTAATTTTACCATTATAACAAATTAAATAGATTTTAAAACATGGCTTTAGAAATTACAGATGCTACTTTTGAGGAAGTGGTCCTAAAGAGTAGCAAACCAGTATTAGTTGATTTTTGGGCTGCTTGGTGTGGACCATGTAGAATGGTAGGACCTATCATTGAAGAAATCAGTACAGAATATGAAGGAAAAGCGGTAGTAGGAAAACTAGATGTGGATGCTAACCAAGAATTTGCTGCTAAATACGGAGTAAGAAACATTCCTACTGTACTAGTATTTAAGGATGGTGAAGTAGTAGGTAGACAAGTAGGTGTTTCTCCTAAAAATGTATACACAGAAGGTCTAGACGAATTATTATAATAATCTAGAGAACACAATTATAAAAAAGGTTCAACATAATGTTGAACCTTTTTTATGTAATTTATATATTCGTAACCTATAAGAATCTCATACAAAAAGGCTAATCTTAACAAAACCTTATTGTAAGTATATTAAAATCGCTAAGATAAAATGATTAATATCGTACTTTTTGGACCTCCAGGAGCAGGTAAAGGAACACAAGCTGAATTTTTAAAAGAAAAATACGAGCTAATACACATTTCAACAGGTGATGTATTCCGTTACAATATCAAAAACAGCACTGAACTAGGTGTTCTAGCTAAATCGTATATTGATAAAGGACAACTAGTACCAGATGAGGTAACCATTAACATGTTAAATGCTGAAGTTGAAAAAAACAACGATGCTAAAGGCTTTATCTTTGATGGTTTCCCTAGAACTGCCGCACAAGCAGATGCTTTATCTGAGCTACTCACTTCAAAAGAAACGGAAGTAAATGCTATGATTGCCCTTGAAGTAGAAGACGAAACACTTGTAAAACGTTTGTTAGAGCGTGGAAAAACTTCGGGAAGAGCGGATGATGCGGATGAATCAGTAATTCGTAACCGTATCAAAGTATATTATAACGAAACTGCTATATTAAAGGAATACTATGAACAACAAAATAAATACCACGGTATCGACGGTATTGGTTCTATTCCTGAAATTACAGAGCGTATTAGTAAAGTAATCGATACGCTATAGTGTACTTACACATAGAATAATTTATAAAATAAGCTTTAAGAGACCATATTCTTAAAGCTTATTTTTTTTGATAGTAATTGACTGATAAAAATAAGCTAATTTTGTAACTAAATATTTTAGTTATGACTGAAGGAAATTTTGTGGATTATGTGAAGTTACACCTTTCATCAGGAAATGGAGGTAAAGGATCATCGCACTTACATCGAGAAAAGTATATTTCTAAAGGAGGTCCTGACGGAGGTGATGGAGGACGTGGTGGACACGTTATTTTAAAAGCAACCTCGAATATGTGGACTCTATTTCACTTAAAATTCAAACGTCATTTCAAGGCTGGACATGGAGCACACGGAAGCGGAAACAGAAGTACTGGTTCTGATGGTGAAGATGTATATATAAATGTACCTGTAGGAACTGTGGTTCGATTAACCGAAACACAAGAGATTATTCACGAGCTCGTTGAAGATAATCAAGAAATTATGATTCTTGAAGGTGGAAAAGGTGGTCGTGGAAACTGGCACTTTAAAAGTAGTACCAACCAAACTCCACGCTATGCACAGCCTGGAATCCCTGGAGAAGAACTTGACGTTACTCTTGAACTAAAAGTACTTGCTGACGTAGGATTAGTAGGTTTTCCTAACGCTGGTAAATCAACCCTACTTTCAGTATTAACTTCAGCTAAACCTAAAATTGCTGACTATGAATTTACGACACTTAAACCTAATTTAGGGATTGTGAAGTATCGTGATTATCAATCTTTTGTAATGGCGGATATTCCTGGTATTATCGAAGGTGCTGCTGAAGGTAAAGGTATTGGACACCGTTTTCTTAGACACATAGAACGAAACTCAACGTTATTATTCCTAATACCAGCTGATGCTGATGATATCATACAACAATATCATATTCTACTAGATGAATTAAAACGCTATAACCCTGAGATGTTAGACAAACAACGTTTCATCGCTATTTCAAAATCTGATATGCTAGATGAAGAGCTGACGAATGAAATTAGAAATGAGATTAAAAATGAACTCGATATCCCTTTTATATTTATATCATCCGTAGCACAACAAGGACTCAATGAACTCAAAGATGAACTTTGGAAAATGCTAAACTAAAAGAACAGTATATGTATATTTTAAATATTACCACAAATATTTCCGAATTAATCGAAAAGCAATGGCTTACATGGATGAAGGATGTATACATTCCTGCTATGAAAAGATCGGGTAAAGTAAAGAAAACGGTCACTACCCAAATTATGGTTAAAGAAGAGATGGGAGGAATAACCTATAGTACGCAGTATTTTTTTGACTCTAAAGCCAGTTTAGAGGCTTTTTATAAAGAAGATCAACCTCAAATCCTTCGTGAACACACTCAATTTAAAGGTATGTTTGTAGACTTTAGTACCGAATTAGAGGTGATACATACTTCTTAAATAAAATAATTATGGCGAAATATTCTTCAAAAAAACGTTCAAATAAAGCCCAAAACACACCTCAATCACCTGTAAAGGCTAAAAAGCACCTAGGACAACATTTCCTAACAGATGAATCTGTTGCTGAAGACATTGCAAAAACATTAACTTATCATAATTATAAAAATGTTATTGAAATAGGTCCTGGTACAGGGGTACTGACTAAATATATTATTGGCAAACCGATAGACTTAATCGCTTTAGATTTAGATTCTGAATCTATAAACTACCTAAACACTAATTTTCAGCTTGAATTTGCCACAAAAATTGCTGATACTAAATCTTTTCGCATTATAGAGGCTAACTTTCTAAAGGAAAATTTAGCTACACTTTTCAATGGAGAAGCATTTGCTATTACAGGAAATTTCCCATACAACATATCATCACAAATTGTTTTTAAAACTATTGAAAATAAGTACCTAGTACCTGAATTTACGGGAATGTTTCAAAAAGAAGTAGCACAACGTATCTGTGCTAAGGAAGGTAGTAAAACCTATGGGGTGATCTCAGTACTAACACAAGCTTTCTATGATGCCGAATATTTATTTACGGTAGGACCACATGTTTTTAACCCTCCTCCCAAAGTAGATAGTGGAGTGTTGAGATTGACCCGAAAAGAAAACTACAAAGAATTACCTTGTTCTGAAAAAATGCTATTTACAGTCGTTAAAACAGCTTTCAATCAGCGAAGAAAAACATTACGCAATGGTCTTAAGTCTTTAAATTTACCTAATGAATTTACGAGTTCTGATTTATTTTCAAAACGCCCAGAACAACTTTCTGTAACAGATTTTATAAATTTAACTACTGAGGTAGAACGTTATTTATCTTAAATTAAGATAAATAATCAAGCTTCCAACTTAGAGATACTATGACTTTTGAATTAACTGCAAAACTAGAAAAGGATATAAGATCGTTTATCGATAATAATGATATAGCTTCGTTAACCGAATTATATAAGGAATGGCATTTTGCTGACTTGGCAGAAATCTTAGAAAAACTCCCTTTAGAAAAATCTGTATACTTAGTCAAAATCTTTGATGCCAACAAAACCTCTGAAGCTCTCATGGAACTAGAAGAGGATCTAAGAGAGTCTATCTTTGAACAACTTTCTGCTAAGGAAATTGCCGAAGAACTCGACGAACTTGATTCTGACGACGCAGCTGATGTGCTAAACAACTTACCTCAAAAACGTATGGAGGTGGTTATCGCTGAGATTGAGGATGATGAACATGCCGGAAAAATCGTAGAATTACTACGTTATGAAGAAGGAACTGCCGGGGCATTAATGGCAAAGGAACTCGTAAGTGTTAATGAAAATTGGGCCGTACCTAGATGTTTGGATAACATTAGAACACAAGCTATCAACGTAAAGAGAGTACACTCTATTTATGTAACCGACAACAACGATCGTCTTAAAGGAAGATTATCCCTCAAAGACCTTATTGTAGCTCCTTCTGAGTACAATATATCACAAGTATACATATCGAAAGTTGACTCTGTATTAGTAACTGATACTATCGAAGAAGTGGCACGAATTATGCACAGATATGACCTAGAGGCTATTCCTGTTGTAGATGAAGTAAATAGACTATTAGGACGTATAACTATTGACGACATCTTTGATTTTGTAAAAGATGAAGCCGAAAAAGATTACCAATTAGCTGCCGGAATTTCTAGTGATGTTGAGGCTGATGATACTATTTTTGAATTAACTAAAGCACGCTTACCTTGGTTAATTTTAGGACTATTAGGTGGCCTCGGAAGTGTCTATATTATGAAAGGGTTTGAAACTGCTCTAGAAAAATTCCCTGTGTTATTTTTCTTTACCCCTTTAATTGCTGCTATGGCAGGAAATGTAGGCGTACAGTCAAGTGCTATTATTGTACAAGGTTTAGCTAATGACAATGTAAAAGGAAGCTTATTTAGTCGTTTATTAAAAGAAATAGGACTCAGTTTAATCAATGGTCTTGTACTTGGAGTATTAGTGATTATCTTTGGAGTAATTGTAGGTCAAGAAACCATGGTAAGTATAACCATATCACTATCCATGCTTACTGTTATTATACTAGCCTCCTTAATAGGAACCTTTGTTCCTATTATTTTACACAAAAGAGGGATAGATCCCGCTATTGCTACAGGACCTTTTATAACAACTAGTAACGATATATTCGGAATTTTTCTTTTCTTTTATATCTCGAAATTACTACTTGACTTTTAACACGAAACCTTAGTTAATACAACGAATAAAAAACAACAAAAGAATAATTTAATTTAAAAACATTATGTCATTTAACGATTTATTTGATAGCGGAAAGCACAGAAAAAATTTAGGACATTTCGCATGTTTAGTTACTTTAGCATCAAGTAACGGAAACATAAACGAGGAAGAACAAGTATTATTAAGCAGATTAGCTCGTCGTCTTGATGTAGATGATAGTGAGTTTAACGAAATACTGCAAACTCCAGGAAGGTACCCTATTAACCCTCCAAACAACAAATACGAACGTCTTGAGCGTCTTTATGATTTATTCAGAATTGTATACATAGATCATGAAATTAGCGAAAAAGAAGACAAACTACTTGTAAAGTATGCTATTGGTCTCGGATTTGACTCTGAAGAGGTAGAACCTATTATCAAAAAATCGAAAGAACTATTTGGAGGAAAAATAAAGTACGAAGATTACAATAAAATAATCGATTATAACGACTAGTGATGTAACTTCATAACCTAAGAGAAAAGTAACACATACCTTGTTACAAAACATAAAAAAAGCCTATCAAATTCATACTTTATTGATAGGCTTTGACTTTTTTTAAATATCTATTATGGTGTTCGTCCTGTTCTAGGTTTAGATTGTTGAGGTAATTGTCTCGCCGCAACTTTAGATGTAAGCCGATCTGGAGACACCTTTGACACCTTTCCATTCAACCCTACTCTTAAATGGGCTGTTGAGTGTTGCAACCCATCTAACTCCCTAGCCTTCTGCCTATTAATGTCTTTAGCCTGTTGAATCTTGGCGTTTGCTTCTTGAACGACTCTACCAACTTCTTTAGAATCTCCCTCTACTTGTTTTCGGTTCTCAACAGCAGCATAATGATCACTTAGTTTTTTAATGGGCATTAGGGAGTTGCCTATCGACACAACCGCTAGTAGAACACCAAGAGCAATTGGTCCTGCTCCTCCTGTACCAGCTGTAAATGCTATTCCTGCTCCCCATGCTGCTATAACTCCCGTTACAACCCCTACAGCAGACAAAGCTAACTTAGCCCAATTACGACGTACACTAGCACTGCTACGCTCTCCTTCATAAACCACATCCGCACTTCCGAATTCATTTTCATTATTAGCACTTTTTGGTACATTAGAATCCCTAGGTGGAGTACTAGGTGCGACAGAAGGTCTAGTGGTATCTATACCATTTTCATCGTCGGGCTTTCGACCTACTTCACCTTCTGATGCTACCGGTGTAACACCTCCTGGCACCTGAGGAGCTGTTTGTGTTGGTGCATCTTCTTGAACTCCTCGTTGCTGTTGTTCTTCTGTATCTTTCGCCATAAATTGTTGATTTTGTAGTAAATTACGTATTTATATTTATTTACAACCTAAAAATCAGCATATAACCACTTAAAAAAAGTCACTAGGCGGTATTTTTAGGTAAAGCTCTCAATAAACCCGTTAGACATTCTTGACCAGTGAGACACCCGTGACATATGATTCCTAAGCAAAAAACTTAGAGAGGATAATACCAATTAAAAATGAAGAAGGTAGCGATATAGATCACTACCTTCCTTATTCTCAATTGAATCATTAATACTACATTCATCTTTTGATGACTAAACAAATGGTTAAAGTGATGGAGTAGAATTACTTCTTCTTAAAGAAGCTCCTTGAGGACTCTGTCGTCTTTCAACAGCTCTTCTTTCTGCCGAAGGTTTTAAGATTGCAGAAGCACTTTGTGTTCTTTCAAGTGATTGTTGTTCTCTATCACCTAAAGCTACTGAATGAGTCTGTGCTTTTTCAGGTGATTCTGCCCCTCCTCCTTTTGAAAGTTTTTCTAATACCTTAACTACATCGTCTTGATTCTGGATATCCCTAAGTCGATTTTGATCCCCGATTGCAGCATTGAATAATCCACCAAAAGCAATCACTCCACCAAGTATAGCTGGAGCAACTCCAAGACTAAGTATCGATGCCACAATAAAACCTACTCCTGCAGTAGCAACAGCTAAACTTAAACCAATACGATAATTATTAACCTTTCTCTGCTTATCTGAAAGAGGCAATCCTCTGTCTAATCTTTTTTGAGCATTTCCACCATCTGAAGCAAAAATAGTAACTTCTTTATTGTCTTCGAGTAACCTTTCCACAGCTTCCTTATTCTCACACAATACCAAAGGCTTATGAGCTTCATACTGTCTTCTGAGATAACCTTCGTATTGCTCCTTAGTCATTGGTATACTTCGTAAAACTTTTCCATTTGAACCTTTTGTTACTAAAGCATACGGCTTTTCTTCCTCCTGCTCAGATGGTACTTGTGACACAGGCTCTGGTGTTTCTGTTGCCGATTGAAATGATCTCTCAGCTTCTCTTTCTCTTAAGCTAATATCTTCTTGTTCTTCTCTACCTTGTGGCATAAATTCTATGTATTAGTTTCTATTATATCAAAAATTGATTTTTTTATTCATAAAAGATGTGCTAATATCAATACAGGATTCAAGTTATAAGATCGTATATAAGTCGTTCCTTTGATAATATGCCTCACTAAACTACTTCTTTTTCATTAGATTCTATTCAAAAATCAACGAACGGGTTCTCCGATAACATAATTAGGGGCTAATATTCATTAATCTCTCATTTTGGAGAGGTTTTTGAGTATCTAACAGAATCACTTTATATTAACTTTACCTCTATGAAAAAACTAATTACACTATTCGCGATACTTTTATCTATTTCGAATATAAATGCCCAAAAATGGACTTACCATCTTGAAGATGCTAAGACTATAGCGACCAAAGAAGATAAAAAAATACTTTTAGTATTTTCTGGTTCAGATTGGTGTGCTCCCTGTATAAAATTAGACCGACAGGTATTCCAAACTAAAATCTTTCAAAATTATGCCAATAGTCATTACACCTTATTGAAAGCTGATTTTCCAAGGCGAAAAAAAAATCAATTGTCAGAAGCTCAGAAAAAACATAATGCCCAATTATTCGAAACATATAACCCACAGGGATATTTTCCTTTTGTCGTAGTCCTTAATCAAAAAGGGGAAACTTTGGGAGCTACCAGTTTTTTTAATGACACCCCTGAAAATTACATTAAAAAGCTAAATACATTTTGAAAAATATCTTTTTTCTAATCATTTCTTTCTATGGTGCACACCTCTGCCTAGCACAACATGTTTTACAACGTAAAATGCTACTTATGGGTAGTGATTTCGAAATTACCGTTGTTGCACATAATAAGGCAATTGCTAAGGAGTATATTGACATAGCTATATCTGAAATAAATCGTATAGAAAGTCTAATTTCATCATGGAAATCAGATTCAGAAACTACCCAAATTAATAGTCAAGCAGGTATTGCTCCTGTAAAGGTTAGTAAGGAACTATATGATCTAATTGAACGTTGTTTAATGCTATCTAAACTTACCAATGGTGCTTTCGATATTACCTACGCTTCTATGGATAGTATATGGTCTTTCGATGGAAATATGAAAAAACTCCCTGATAATGAACACCTAAAACATGCAATTAGAAATGTGGGGTACGAGAAATTAAAATTATTTCCTGAAACACAAAGTGTATTTTTAACTCAAAAAGGGATGAAAATCGGTTTTGGTGCTATTGGAAAGGGCTATACTGCTGACTGTGCTAAAGCATTACTACAATCAAAAGGTGTCGCTTCAGGTATCATAAATGCATCAGGAGATATGAACTGCTGGGGAAAACAGCCTAACGGTAAAGATTGGAAAGTCGCAATAAAAAACCCGATGAATAAAAAAAAGATATTTGCCTATTTTCCTTTGAACAACCAATCAGTAGTTACTTCGGGGAACTATGAAAAATATGTAATTTTCGATGGTAATCGATATAGTCACATTATTGACCCACGTACAGGTTTACCTACCAAAGAGCTGGCTAGTTGTACTATTTTTGCTCCTAAAAGTGAAGTTGCCGATGCTTTAGCTAC
Source organism: uncultured Flavobacteriaceae bacterium (assembly GCA_964472695.1). Lineage (GTDB taxonomy): Bacteria > Bacteroidota > Bacteroidia > Flavobacteriales > Flavobacteriaceae > Aquimarina. Next base: position 1,893 of record CAYYNF010000058.1, on the reverse strand, counting down.
AGCCGTATTTGTTATGGGTACTGAAACTGGATTGCATTTTATTAACCAACTACCGAATATTGAATGTATCTTAGTAGATATGGATGGAAAACGTTTTTATTCTGACCATATTGATCAACAGAAACTATAGTTATGCTAAAATACTTACTATTAATATACACCGGTATAAGTCTATGTTCTTGCACAGTACTAAAGACCTATGAAAAGGTTAACTTGAATGATCCTGACATGGAACTTTCTGCATCTAAAATTAGTCGATTTGAGACAAACCTACACCTCTACAGAGAAGGATCTGCTGGAGCGAATGGAGGAAAAGCAGGGGGAGGCTGTGGCTGTAATTAATATGAAAACTTATTATTTTATAATACTGATACTCGCTACAATAAATACGGTATCAGCTCAAACAGACAGCACTTCAATTACTAAAGCGAATACCTATAAAAAAAGAGTACTCGAAAGTACAGAGGTTGATCTCCTAATGAGTTACTACGAACAAGATGGTACACACTCTGCTGTCAATGGAGGTATAGGAACTGAGGAACTTAATGATATTACACCAACTATAATCATTACCACACCTATTGACGAAGATGACGTATTAACAATAGATGCCGGTATTTCAGCATATACCTCAGCTTCATCTAGCGATGTAAACCCGTTTGTAACGGGAGCTTCTACATTTGACTTTAACAATAGTGTACGTCCAAAAGGAACCCCTTGGCAAGCATCGTCGGGGGCCTCTGGCAAAGATATATGGGGAGGCATTACTACTAGCTATGAGCACAGTAATGACCAACGTACACAAAAATGGAATGCTTCAGCAAGTTTCTCTAAGGAATATGATTATACCTCTTTTGGAATAGGAGCAGGATATAGTTGGTCTTTATTTGAAAAAAACACTGATATCAATGTGAATGCGAAAGCCTTTTTTGATAAATGGAACGCTATATATCCTACCGAACTAGAGGAGTTTGGAATTTACGGTAGTAATTTCCAAAATGAAGGATACTTTGAAAATGTAGCCATTTGGGATAGTAATGGTTTACAAACAAATAGTTATAACCCTACACGCTTTAACTTTTCCAATAACGAGCTTCGTAATACATATCTGTTTAGCACAAGCATATCACAAATCCTTTCAAAATCTTTGAAAGCTTCTGTATTCGCTGATATTAGCTACCAAGAAGGTTTACTTTCCACTCCTTTTCAACGTGTTTACTTTTCTGATATCGAAGATTATTACATTGGAAACCCTGTGTTTATTTCACAATATAGAACCCCTAATAATACAGAAGTATTCCACCTAGCCGATGATAATGAAAGACTCCCCCATAGCCGCCTAAAAACCCCTTTAGGAATACGAACAAATTATTATGTAAATGAATGGTTAGTACTAAAAGGTTACTATCGTTTCTATTGGGACAACTGGGGCTTGTCTAGTCATACTTTATCTATAGACGCTCCTATTAAGCTGAATTTAGGAAAATATGCTATTATTCCTAGCATGCGTTATTACAAACAATCCGAAATAGAGTACTTTGCTCCCTACAATCAACACCTAAGTACTAGTGAATTTTATACTTCCGACTATGACCTTTCTGACTTTATGAGTACTCAATATAGCTTAGGAATACGCTATACGGATATTTTTACTAAAGTAAAAATTGCTCACTTTGGACTAAAGACGGTTAATATACGCTATAGCTTGTATAGTAGATCGGACGGATTAAAGGCTAATATTGCTAGTGCTTCACTAAAGTTTATATCAGATAGGTAACTGATTATTATATCAAAAAAAGAGATGAAAATAGTATATTTTCATCTCTTTCTTTGTGCTATATGTCCCGTCCTGAAATAATGATACAGCCAAAAATCATTAGTTATGGATAATAC
>CAYYNF010000057.1:0-11399 GCA_964472695.1 uncultured Flavobacteriaceae bacterium | reverse complement strand
CATCCATTAATTATTGTTTAGGGGTCATAATAGAGCCAATACAAGGAGAAGGAGGGATAATAAGTATTCCTAAGTCATTTTTAGCTCACTGTAGAAAAGTTACAAAAGCATTTAAAATACCATTGATTTTTGATGAAATACAATGTGGCTTCTTTAGAACGGGAGAACTCTTTCATTCTTTTCATTATGAAATTTACGCAGATTATTACCTTTTGGCTAAATCATTGGGAGGTGGTATTGTGAAAAATGCTGTCTTATTAGTAAGTAAGGATCACTATGACGAAGAATTTGGCTTTAACCATACATCGACATTTGCAGAAGATGAGTTTAGTTGTGCTGTATCAATAGCAGCTTTTAACGAAACTAAAAGGTTATTAGCTAATAATGAAACAGTAAGTGACTATTTGTTTTCCGAGTTAGAAAAACTAAAACTTCAATATCCCAGTGTGATTAAAGAAATCAGAGGAAGTCATCTAATGGTAGGTGTTAAGTTTTATGATTTTGATTTTAGTGATAGTTATTCATTTCAAATGATATCTAGAACTGGTTACTTGAATTATTTTCTTGCCTCATATCTTTTAAATAATCATTACATAAGAGTGGCTCCTACGCTTTCTGATAAATCCACTATACGAATTCAACCGTCCCTTGTAACAACAAAAGGAGAAATAGAACAACTTATTATTGGGTTGCGCTCAGTCTGTCAAATCATGGATTATCGAGACTTTTATAAATTTATAGAGCATTTACTTCCAGAAGAAGATAGAGGAATAAGAGAGTTAAAAGATTTTGGAAGAAAGACTGTACCATACAATCCTAATAGTCCATATCCAAAGTTAGCATTCCTAACTCATTATGTAAATGAAAAAAGTGCTAGAGTCGCTGATAAGTCCTTGGAAATATTGAGTGATAAAGCTATTAATGGAATATTATCAGAGGTAATAGATATAGCGACACCCATTATATTAGGAAATACAGATATTGAAAGCGCTGATGGCTCAAAAGTAAATATGCACTTTATAGGTATAATGTTTACGGCTAATATGGCTAGAAAAATGTTACTAGAAAATGACTCTAAAAGTTATGAGCGTATTTGTAATGATGGTGTAGATCTAGCTTGTAATGAGTTTGGTTGTAAACTAATAGGCTTAGGGCAATACACTTCTGTTATTACTAAAAATGGAAAAACAATCACCAACCCAAATATTAGTATTACTACTGGAAATAGTTTTACAGTAAGTATAGGAGTAGATGCACTTAAGACAGAAATAGAGTCAAAAATCAAGCTTGGACAGCCAGTTAGATTAGGTCTTTTGGGTGCAGGGGGGAACATTATTTCTGTCTATGCTAAGTGTATGCTACCATATATATCAGAAATTGTTTTAAAAGGTAGCGATACTGAGTCTGGTAAATTTAAAACGAAAAGGTTTGCTAATGATTTGTTGGTGTATATTTTCAAATCTTCAGCTAATAATATATCAGAACATATAAAAGAGAAAGTGCTCTTATCTAGAACGTATCAATTATACCTGAATAAAAAAATATCTCTTTACGATGTAAAGCTATGGGAAATATTTCAAAATGAACTTGGAGAGGACAACCCAATAAAAATCATGGATGATTTATCAGTACTTAAAACATGCGATGTAATAACAGTCGCAACGAATAGTGCTGAAGCTTTTTTAACAACAGAATATTTTAAATCAGGCTCAGTAGTATATGATATTTCAGTACCAGTAAACTGTACTAAACAACTCATTAATAATACTATAGGTATAAAAGTGATTCTTGGTGGCATCGTACAGTTACCTAACAAGGAATCCTTTCCTTTAAGAGGGTATCCTCTTGATAAAGGAGAAGCCTTTGCCTGTATCTCTGAGACTATTTTATTAGGAATGGAGAATATTCAGAGGAATTTTTCTTTTGGCAATTTAATACCTGATCAGATAGATGAGATAAAACAAATAGGTGAAAAACACAACTTTCAGTTTTTAAAACCAAAGCTAGAAGAAATCTTCTAATCTAATTTTAACACCAAATGTAAATGAATTATGGCAATAAAAGATATAGGCATCTCATATGAAGATGGTCGATGGAAACACCTTGCTAAAAAACTAGTAAAAGAAAAATTTTTGGAGAAGTCAGTAGAGATTGATCGTGAAGGGTGTTTTCCAGAAGAAAATGTAGCTCTTCTTCGTGAAAATGGCTTTTTAAGTATAGGTATAGAAGAGAGTAAAGGAGGTTCTGGAGGAAATGTTTTCACTTCTACATTAGTAGCAGAAGAACTAGCTCAGGGTTGTCCTTCTACAGCTATGGCATTTTTAATGCATGTAAGTACCCTGCCTTTACTTTCACGCTTGGCTAATGAAAAACAATATGAAAAATTTATTTCAAAAATAAATACTGGTAAAACATTAATTAGCTATTCACAAAGTGAAAAAGGAACAGGAAGTAGGTTATGGCATATGGATAGTTGTGCGATTGAATTAGATGGGCAATATATCATCAATTCTTTTAAATCCTTTGCTACTAGTTCGGGGTATTGCGATGCTTACATGTTAGTAGTAAGAGGAGATGAAGACGCAGCCCCCAATGAGTTGAGCATTTTCTTTGTAGATGCAAAAGATCCCAATATTAAAATTATAGGAGAATGGGATGGAATGGGACTAAGAGGTAATGCTAGCACACCTGTTCATTTTAAAGATATATTGGTATCTAAAGACAGGTTATTTGGACAGAAAAACACAGCTTATAATTTAATTATGGCCTATACTTTTCCATCTTATATTATAGGATTGTCATCTGTGTATCTTGGTATAGCAAAAAAAGCATTAGCCTGTGTTACTGAATATGTACACAAAAGAACATTTACCAACGATAATAAATCACTTGGTCAGGTAGAAACAGTTCAACGCTATTTATCAGAAATGAAAATAGAAATTGATACACTAAAGGCATATCAAGATTATGTAGCGAAACTAACGGTAGAAGTTACGAAAGTTTTTGATCAGTTGTACCAAGCTGATATGTTAGAACAACTATTAGATAATGCACAAAAAGATGACTTTTTCCTTCAATTAGCACAATTAAAAGTAAGAGCTTGTGAAACTGCTATTAGTGTGACTAATAAAGCTATGCAAGTACATGGAGGCACGGGTTATAAAAGAGGTAGCGTTGTTGAACAATGCTATAGGGATGCTAGAGCGGGGTCTTTAATGGGACCAAGTGATGATATCCTAAAAACGATTATAGGAAAAAGAATGGTAGACTTACCATTGCCTTGGAACGAAGTTAACGAAATAATAAAAGAACATGAGCATACTGTATAATTCATTAGAGCATTTTAGAGAAGAGTTTAATTCCAATAATCACGTAGGGAAGCTTTTGAAAGACTGGACTCCTAACATAATCATCTCCTCTTCTGACACTGATGAGAAGTTTACCATTAAGGTAAATGCCGACAAAAAAATAAATGTAAACAAAGGAGAAGAGAATAGTCAACATCAAATACTTGTAGAAGCCGAAGAAGAAACATTGACAGATGTTTTTACAGGTATTTCTAACCCATCTGAAGTTGTATTAGATGGTATGATGCAAGTCTTTGGTTCAGACAATGATCAAATCAGGTTAGATGCGATTACTTTGATTATGTGGGGGATGTAAGGTTTATTGTAAAGATAGTTTTAGTGAAAAATAAGATTTACTTCAAGCTATTCTATGAGCTTGGAGTCATTAAATAATTACGTGGCTAAGATGAGATGTTTAAAAAAACAAAATAGATGCAACAAGGTAAAATAGAATTTTGGTATTATACATCAGTATCAGCTGGATTGACTTTATCTACTAGCTCATTTCTGATAATCTCAGGTTTATTTGAAGCCTCAGATATGCTTAATATAATCATAGGAAATACATTGGCAGCTATCCTATGTGTTTTAATAGCCAAAGCGATAGGGGAAATGGCTAGTATTTACCCTTCATCACCAGGAATAAGGACTTATATCAAACACGGTTTAGGAAATAAGCTATCTCTAGCTTCAACGTACTTATACATGGTCATGCTACTGTTGGTTTCTGGAGCAGAAAGTTATGTTTTTGCATTAGTTATGCAGGCTATATTTCCTTCATTACCTACATTATTAATTGTAGTATCAATATTAGCGTTTGTCATTGCTATTAATTTAACAGGTTTTGAGTTACCTCGTTTTACACAAATGATGTTAACATTTTTATTGCTTACAGGTATTTTTGTAATGGGACTATATGGGATATATACATACTATGTCTTAGACTTGACAACTTTATCAGCGCCATTGCCAGAGGTAACAATAAGTAGTATATCTACGCCAACCATTTTATCCGTTATTGGATTAGGGATTTTCTTATTCATAGGGTTTGAATGGGTTACTCCACTAGGAATGTCACCTAGCGCATATGAAAGAAAAATTCCTAAGGCAATGACTTTTGCTATAGGCCTAAACTTTTTTATTTATTCTACATTTATTTTAGGGATCGGTTTAAACTTAATGCCAGAAAAAATAAGTAGTACGTCAATACCTCAAAAGATATTTATGGTATTACTATTGGGAGATTACGGTAATTATATTGCTTTTTTTCTATCTATATTAGCGATTTTATCTACGTTTAATGCAGGACTCATGGGGGGGGCGAAACTAGTTTATGCTCTAAGTCGTGAAGGACATATGCCTAAATTTTGTAGTAAAATAAGTCTAAAAAATTCTACTACTATTGGAGCTACTTTGTTTTTAGGAATAGCTGCACTTTTCTCAGCTACAGTTGTATACTACTTTAAATTAGATCTATTTTGCGCTATCATAGCTTCTTGTATAGCTTGTTTAGTTTATGGTGTGTTATTATGGTCTTTACCCGCGATTCAGCTGAAGTTCTCTACCCAAAAAAGAGTATATAAATCCAATATATCTCCTTTAATGCTAAAAGTAATGGGGTCTTTACTTCCTTTATTAGGAGTGTTATCCCTTTTTTCAATACCCGAATTTGGCTCATCTCCATTGATATTTATGGTATTACTTATAACAGTGATAGTTTGTTTAGCTTATAGGCAGAATCGTAAGGATCAAATAAAAAAGGAAAAAGAAAAGCTTAGAAAGAAATTGAAACTAGAAAGTATTAAAAATAGAAACCGCATAGTAGCAGATAAGCTATCAGTTTAGCTGCTTACTATTTGATATAAAAAAGTTGATTATTAAAGAATGAAAAAAGTAGGGTTGATAACTGGAGCTTCCTCAGGGATAGGAAAAGAGTTAGCAAAGATACATGCTTCAAAAAGTAGAGATTTAGTGTTGGTAGCTAGGTCAGAAGATAAACTTCTAAAAAAAAAAAAAAAAATAGAACAGGATCATGGGATTAAAGTAAAAATAATAGTTAAAGATTTGACGCATGTATCTTCAGCTCTAGAGGTATATGATGAGTTGCAGGAATTAAACATAATGGTTGAGTATCTCATTAACAATGCAGGAACAGGAGATTATGGTTTATTTCATGAAACAGAATGGACAAAAGATTTAGAAATGATTCAACTAAACATTACTTCACTAGCACAGCTTACCAAGTTGTTTGGTCTTGATATGGTCAAGAGAAAAAAAGGATATATTCTTAATGTAGCATCCTTGGCTTCGTTTCAACCTGGTCCTTTAATGAGTTTATACTGTGCTAGTAAACATTTTGTGTTGGCACTATCAGAAAGTATCGCCAATGAATGGAATGAATATGGTGTTAAAGTCACTTCTCTATGTCCTGGTGTGACAGAAAGTGAATTTCAAGAAAACGCAGGAATGTATAATAGTAAGTTAGTACACAATAAAAAACTGATGTCAGCAAAAAGTGTTGCTCAATATGGCTATAAAGCTATGGAAAGAGGTAAAATTGTAGCAATACCTGGCCTTTATAACAAAGTACTTGCAACTTCAGTAAGGTTTGTACCTAGAAGACTAGTGTCCAATATTGTTCGATATATGCAAAAAGAAATTAAAATAAATTAATATACAACTTAAAAAGTTACCATTATGATTGCCAAATTAAGACCCTTTAAATATACATTGTCATATCTTTTGTTTCTGGTACCTTGGTTTTCAATACATCAGCAAGGTATAGCTTCTTATAGTACCTTAGTTTTATTTTTGGTGTTACCATTAATAGACTATTTAATTAAGCCAGACTATTCTAATTTGTCTGAAGAGGATGAGGAAAAAGCAAGTGAGAATATCTGGTATTCTATCATTATATATGCGCTTATTCCATTCTTTTTTTACATTTATTGGCAATTTCTTTCAGTGACGACTCGGTATAATACCTTCTCAATTGAACTCGTTGGAGTAGTACTTTCAGCTGGAATATTGATAGCAATAGGTCCGATTCTTTTTGGACATGAGTTAGGACACCATTTGAGCAAATTTGATCAATTTTTAGCAAAAGTATTACTTGTATTCCCTCTTTACATGCACTTCTATATTTCTCATAATAGGGGGCATCATAGAATCGCTGCTACATATGAAGATCCAGGTACAGCTAGAAAATCTGAAGGGCTTTACAAATACTGTGTCCGTGCAATTTCGAAAGCTTATTTAAGCGCATGGAAGATGGAAAACCAACGTGTAAAGAGTCAATATGGAAAAGTTTTTACATGGTATAATGAAATGATCATTTTTTCGATAGTTGAAATAGCTTATTTGGGAGCTATTTATTTTTACTTTGGATGGGTTACACTACTTTGTGCATTTTTGGCTGGTGCTTTAGGAGTGTTTATGCTGATTATGATCAATTATGTAGAGCATTATGGTTTACAAAGAAAGAAAGATGAAAATGGCAAATATGAACGATATAAGCCATCGCATGCTTGGAGTTCAAATCATATCGGAAGTAGAATATTACTTTTCGAATTTCCAAGGCATACTGATCATCATGTGAAAGCTTTTAAAGAATATCAATTGTTAATCGATCATAAGGCTAGCCCTCAGTTACCTACTGGGTATGTAGGTATGATGCTACTTTCACTCATTCCTCCCTTTTGGTTTAAGGTTATGGATGAAAGGGTAGATAGTGCGTTAAAAGAGGGGAGGGATATTAAACATAAAGAAAAAAGAATTTAAATTATCTAATTAAAATAATTAGTTTTAATCGCTTTATTTGATATATATAGCGTTATACCAAATTTAATACTTATATCATGAACAAAACGGCTATCATCATATTACTATTTTTCTCTGGTTTGAGCAAATTAGTATATGGACAATCAATTTCTGCTAAAGAAGTTATGCAAAAAAATGATCTTCAAAGAATAGGAAATAAAGAGTATTCTAAGCTTTCTATGACATTAATAAATAAACAGGGAGGTAAGAGGGAAAGACAATTGGACATTAAATTATTTAAAGATAAAGACAATAATCTGTCTCAGATTATAAAATTTCATTCTCCGTCAGATATAAAAGGAACGGCATTCCTTTCTATAGAGCACCATGATAAAAGTGATGATCAATGGATGTACTTGCCAGCATTCAAAAAAACAAGGAGAATATCTTCAAGTTTTGAAAAGGGATACTTTGCAGGTTCAGATTTTACTTTTGAAGATTTGAATAGAGAAGATTTCTTAGAATATGACTATAAATTACTTTCTACAGTAAAGGTGAATGGGACTCCTTGTTATCATATAGAAGCAACACCTCTTTCCTCGAATAAGAAAAAAAATAGTGGTTATAGTAAAAGAGAGATCTTTATTGAAAAGAAAGATTATATCATGGTAAAATCTATTTATTATGATAAAAAAGGAGAAAAAATAAAAGTATTTACAGCTTCAAATATAAAAAAAGTGCCTGGGTCAGATGTTACTCGATCTTATACAATTGAGATGAATAATATTAAGTCTAATAGAAAGACCATTTTGAATTATTTGAAAATAGAGACAGGGTGTTGTGTAGAAGCAAATGATTTTTCGCTAAGATATTTAACTCAACAGTAATAGTTGGCTTAATGGAAAAAATAATCAAAAAAATCATCTTAATTGTGAGTTTGTTAGTGAGTTGTCATAGTGTGTTTCCCCAAAAAGATGATGATAAACTAATAATAGAAGGCTTTATTGAAGGAGATCATATCTCTTACTTTAATAAATTTAGTGATTCAACCATTGATGTTAGAAATCAGAGTACACTGCAAATAAAGTTATCCAAAAAGTTGTCCGAGCGAACAGGCTTTTTTTCAAGTACAGAATTTAGAGAAGATTTTAGTGATGAAGATAGGTCTAGAGTATTTGGGGAGGAATATTATTTTAATTTCACTAAAAAAAAATGGGACTTTAAACTTGGTAAACAAAGAATTTATTGGGGTAGAGCTGATGGTATAAATTTTTCTAATAACATCAATCCTAGTGATTATTCCGATTTTCTTGATGTAGAAGATGAAGAGCTTGGTGTATTAGCAGGTAATATAAAATACAATTTTAAAAATAATTTTTTCTTTCAGACAATTATTTTACCAGCATATAGAACAAGTAGGTTACCTAGTCAGCAAAGTGTTTGGCAATATAACTTACCTACTTCAGTAGAAATTATGGGGACTACACTACCAGCTATTTACCAGTTTAGTGAAGATTTTATACCTGATGTAGATGGAGGAATACAATATGCTTTTAAACTAGATGGTTCTCTTAACAGTATAGACCTTTCTTTGGGGTTTTATAGTGGTTTTTCAGATCTCCCTGAACTAGTTATTAACCCTACAAATGTAGCTTCTAATAATGTTACATTAACAGTACAAAAGGTTTATATACCTTGGAATGTTATAAGTTTTGACTTTGCTACTTATTTCAAATCAATAGGATTTAGAGGAGAATTTGGTTACTTCATAACAAAAGGTAGAGGAGCTGAATTAGCAGATAGTGAGGAAAACTATTTACAGTATTCATTAGGATTAGACTATTTACTACCTATTGGAAATACTAACCTATTATTGTTAGCAGAATGGATGCATGAATGGGTACCTTCAGGAAGGAAATACAGTACAAGTAGTTTAAATCATATTTTTCAAAAATCATTGTTGGTAAGAACAGAATTGAAAGTAAGAGATAAATTATCAATGGCTTTTCAAGCCATTTACGACTTTAAAAATACAGATTATTATTTACAGCCTAAAGTAACATATGCAGTTATTGATGATGTTTTAGTTTCGTTATTATCAGATATTATTGGTGCAAATGGAGAAGGGGTACTTGGGTTATATGAAAGAAATGATCGAACACAATTGAAAATAACATATAATTTTTAATAACCAATGAAACATATATTTTTTTTATTTTTTCTATTTATAGCGGTTAGTTCAACTGCTCAAAAATGGGAAAGAGCTAAGACCACAAAAGATGGTATTAGCGTAGACACAAGAATACCTATTGGTAAGAGTATTTTAGAATATAAAGCTCAACAAATCTTTGATTATACAAAAGAAGAAATAGTAAAAGCTATTTTGAATTTTAACGAATATCCTCAATGGGTGCATAAGTTTTATGATACAAAAGTAATTAAGAAAATAAACTCAGATAATTATTATTACCATACTAAAATCGATTCTCCATGGCCAGTTGCAGATCGAGATATGGTGATTAAATTTCGTAAAGAGTTTGATCAAAAAACAGGAATAATTGTATGTTATATTGATGGAGTAAGCTCATATATTAAAGAAATTGATGGGTGTATTAGAATTAAAGAGTTTAGAGGCTTTTGGAAGATAATACCTATTGAAAAAAATAAAACAAAGTTAATTAGTCAAGTGTATGCTGACCCAGGAGGCAAGGCGCCATCATGGGCGGTTAATAGCATGATGGTAAATGGACCAGTTGATACATTTCAAAAACTAAAACTTTATTTAGAAGCGAATAATTAAAATATTTACTTACCTCTAATGCTAATCAAGATGAGATTTACGCCGTTTTCTGTCAAATATATTAAACCATTGCTCTTAATTTATTTTGCCGTTGTTCTTTTCTTCGGTTATTGGATTTTATATAGGGTAATAACCGAAGAAGGAGTAATAGATAACTCTGTTGCCACTTGGTTTATGAAAGATGACCCAGACCTAAATACCTATGAAAACTATATGGGAGATTTTGGTGAGAAAGAGTGGACGTTGTTGTTAGTAGAAACAAACTCTATCTATGATAAAAAATTTTTAAACGACCTTCATTCGTACGTAGAAGATATTCAATCATTAAAGCATGTAAATAAAATTAACTCCATTGTTAATATACGGGATAATGAATTAAAAGAAGATGATGCTTTAGCATATAATGAAATATACCCTAGTCATAAAACCTTGCTCACCGATCAGGATATCCAAAGATTTAAAGATAAGCTCAATAAAAACCCAATATTTAATAAAAGTATTTATTCTAAAGACGATACAAGTTCTACAATAGTCTTAGTTCAAAATAGCAATTTAATACATAAAAAAGAGCCGTATCGTATCGAGATGATCGACTCTATCTATCAATTAGCTGATAAATATGAACATATAAAAGATATAAGCCTTGCTGGTACTACAGTAGTTAATGCAGAGTTAAATAAATCTTCAAAAAGAGATACTGTAATTTTTTATAATGTTATTTCATTATTCTTAGTGATACTAGGATTAGTGTCTTTAAGGTCGATAAAAGATATATTGGTAATGTTACTTGTTGTTGTTGGAAGTATAATTCCTACTATGGGATTGTTAGCCTTATTAAATATACCTTACAATATGATTACTGTAATGGTTCCTACTATTATTATTGCATTATCAGTAGCTGATGTGATTCATGTTATTGGACACTTTCATGAAGAAAGAAAATCCACTACGGCTGCTGAAGCTATAATGGTTACCATGAAACATTTATGGAGACCAGGTTTTTGGACAACATTGACAACGATTGTTGGTTTTTCTTCCTTATTATTCAGCACTGTTACACCTATTTTAGAGTTAGGGGTTTTTGCAATAATAGGAGTTTCTCTTGCATTAATTCAGACCTATTTATTAGTCCCCGGTTTATTAGTGATGTTGTATAAATCCAATAAGCCTAAGAAATATAGATCTAAGCTTGATTTAGTACAAAAATTACCTGAGTTTGTAAGAAGGATACGTCCTGTTTCATTAACATGCATGGTGATTCTTTTGCTTTTGATTTCAGGTGTTTTCCAGGTCAGAATAGATACGAATTACACAAAATTTTTCGGTAAGTCTGCACAGTTAACCCAGTCATATACATCTGTGAAGAAACACGGGTACCCTCAAAATTCTTTAACTATTTTATTTAAGTATCCGGAAGGAGTAGATTATGCTACTGATGGTTATTTTAAAGATATGTTGATTTTTGAAAAAGAATTACAATCATGGGACGAAGT